>CAOKPF010000072.1 GCA_948470565.1 uncultured Clostridium sp. | reverse complement strand
GGGGGATTGTGTCTTTTTTCGTAATTAAGGGATATTTTTTTCATAGTAGTAACAATCTATAAGCAATAAAATAATTTAATATTTTTAAATATTAAAAGTAATATGCTTAAATTATAACTAGTATATATATAATAGTAGATAATACTAAACTTCATGTAATTTATGTATATATCCACTTATTTTTTCACCCTTTGACAATATTATTATTCCACCTGCACTTATTACAATATGATAAAAGTAGATAATTAATACCTAACTATCTACTTTTTAAATTTTATATTATTTTACCCAATGCCACTTAATTCATTTTCAAAAACGTTTTTTATGGTATTTCCTGTAACGCAAAACGCATTTATGCCACATTCTAAAGCAGCACCTACATTAATACTACTATCATCAAAGAAATATATATCTTTTGAAGCCACATTTAATTTATTTATCATCTTTTGATATATTCTTTCATCAGGTTTCATTAATTTCATTTCATACGATAAAAACAATTCATCAAACTTATTTATATCATATATTGAGCTAAACCACTCAAAGTCAATTTTTCTTAAATTAGATAATAAATATACTCTTTTTCCTGTGGCTTTTAGATTATCAAAATTTCAACCGTATCTAAATATAATGAATTTCTAATTGGTCCACAATAAATTTCCTTATATTCCTTTATAGTTTTATTGCTTTTTGAAAATGCCAATAACTTTTCTATATGTTCATCATCAGTAATATATCCCATATGTGCTTTTACAACAGAAATGTCATTTTTAAAAAATTTTACAAACTCATAATATGATATTTTGCATTCCAACATTTCAAATAGTAATTTTACATTCATAGGTACAACAATTACATTACCTAAATCAAATACATATACTTTTTCCACTATTAAGTATCCTCCTTATAATTAGTTATTTTCCATATTACTCTGTAAAATTCTAAAATATGTTTTTAAATTTCTATCATTTGATAAAATTATTTCCCTAAATTGTTTACTTGTAATTTTTATATCTAAATTATCTAATAGATTTTCAAAATATTTTCTTGCATCTGCCGTAAATATTTTAAAATAAATATCTTGTGGAAACTCCTCACAAAATATTATATAAAGATATTCTCTTAAAAAACTAGGTTTAATATGTTCTACTTCTAAAATTCCACTATCACTTTCAAAATATATATCTGAAAATAATCTTTTACATAAAAGCTTTATAGTACTTTTTTCTATTAACTCCTGTAAATCCCACTCATCAAAAACAGATTGTCTAAAATTATAATCATATAAATTGCTAATACTACTTTGTTTTTCTATTAGCTTGGTAATTCTTGTAAGTATAATATTAAATTTTTCTATAAACAAAAACCGTTTTAATTTATCCATAAAAATTTCCTCCATAAACTATTTATTAATATAGCTTTATATATTTTTATGTAAATAATTATACATTATATTATTTATCTTGTCAACTAAAGTTTATAATTTTTCCTCCACCAAATACAATATCATCTATATAAAATACAGCTGATTGACCTGGTGTTACTGCTCTTTGTGGTTCATTAAATGTAATTTTTATATTATTTTCATTCTCTTGTAGTATAACAGCTTTTGCAAATTTAGCAGAATATCTTAATTTTACATCAACCTCAACAGGTTTATCAATTCTATCAACTAACAACAAATTTATATCATTAACCATAACTTCAGTTTTATAAAGCTCTTTTTCCTCACCAACAATAACTTCATTTTTTACTTTATTAAAACCTAGTACAAATAATGGAGTTTTATATGCAATTCCAAGCCCTCTTCTTTGCCCTATTGTATAATTATATAGACCTTTATGCTTCCCTAAAATATCGCCTCTAGACGTTACAATATTTCCCACTTTAGGTCTTATATCAGAATTTTCTTCCAAAAATCTTTTGTAATTACCATCAGGAACAAAACATATATCTTCACTATCAGGTTTATTTGCCACATTCAAATTATTTTCTCTTGCAATTTTCCTAATTTCTTCTTTATCAGCATATTCAGCCAATGGAAAAATAACATGTCCAATTATATCTTTTGGAATACTCCATAATACATAGCTTTGATCTTTTTTACCTGCATTAGACTTTTTTAATACCCATCTATTATACTTATCACTATACTCAGTTCTAGCATAATGACCTGTTGCAATATAATTACACCCAAGCTCCTTTGCTTTTTCATACATAACGCCAAATTTCATATACTTATTACATTCAATACAAGGATTTGGCGTTTTACAATTTGCATAACAAGCTACAAAATCATTTATTATATGCTCTCTAAATTCTTTTTTATAATTATATGTAAAATGTGGTATACCTAAACTATTACACACATTTTTTGCATCTATATATGTATCAATATTACAACAACTGCTACCAACAAACAATTCTAATGTTGTGCCAATTACCTCATACCCCTGTTTTTGCAATAATAGGGCAGATACACTACTATCCACCCCTCCACTCATTCCAAGCAATACTCTTTTATTCTTC
The DNA here is from genome assembly GCA_948470565.1 of uncultured Clostridium sp. Classification (GTDB taxonomy): domain Bacteria; phylum Bacillota; class Clostridia; order TANB77; family CAG-465; genus CAG-465. The sequence continues at coordinate 8,012 of CAOKPF010000072.1, read as the reverse complement.
ATTAAAAATTACCTTCTTTTTAATTACAGCAACTAGCTTTAACAATACCGCTAGTTCTGTTTTCATTCAATATTTCTTCTATTGTGTGCCAAGCAAGAAGAGCACATTTTACTCTAGCTGGCATATTAGATACATTTTTTAAAGCAATTGCATCTTCTAACTTTTCAAGTTCTATTTCATCTAAATCTTCTCTTTTTATCATTTCTATAAAGGTTTTAATTATCTCTCTTGCCTCATCAATAGTTTTACCTCTAAGAGTATCAATCATTATAGATGTAGAAGCTTGAGAAATAGCACAACCATGTCCACTAAAGGCCATATCTTCAATTATATTACCATTAAGTTTTAATTCTAATGTAATTTCATCTCCACAATTAGGATTGTGACCCAATTTACAAAAATCAGCTTTATCAAGTTTTTTCTTATTATATGAATTCATACTATGTTCCATTATAAGTTCATTATATATCCCTGTTAAATCTTCCATACTATTCCTTTCTATTTTATATATTTTTTAAACATATCATATGCTTTATTTATACCACTAATTAATCTATCAATATCAGTTTTAGTATTATACAAATAAAAACTTGCTCTACAAGTAGAATCTACTTTTAAGTATCTCATAAGAGGTTGTGCGCAATGGTTTCCTGAACGAATATATACACCAACTGAATCTAAGATACTTGCAACATCATGTGGGTGAATACCATTTATATTAAACGATATTACACTAGAATGATTTTGTATATTAGGCGTCATGTATAATGTCACATACTCAAGCTTTTCAAGCTCCTGTCTTGCATACATAATTAATTCTTTTTCAATACTTTGTATTGTTTCATATCCAATACTTTGTAAATAATCTATTGCTGCTCCAAGCCCTATTACACCACCCACATTTTGAGTACCTGCCTCAAACTTGTTAGGTAAAGGAGCAAAAGTTGTTTCTTGCTCATATACATATTCTATCATGTCACCTCCCATTAAAAATGGTGACATTTTATTTAACAATTCTCTTTTTCCAAAAAGTACTCCAATTCCCAATGGAGCTAACATTTTATGCCCTGAAAATACTAAAAAATCTGCATTTAATTCCTGTACATCAATTTGCATATGTGGTATACTCTGAGACGCATCAACAATTACAATAGCCCCTTTTTTATGTGCATAATCTATTATTTTTTTTACATTATTTATAGTTCCTAAAACATTTGATACGTGTGTTATTCCAACAACTTTAGTTTTATCTGTAATTTTGTTTTTTATTTCATCATCAGATAGTTCAAATTCAGAATTTACGTACATATACTTTAAACTTGCATTTTTTGCTTTAGCAACCATTTGCCAAGGTACTATATTAGAATGATGTTCCATAATTGATAGTACAAATTCATCACCTGCCTCTATATTGTGCATTCCATATGAATAAGCTATTAAATTTAAGCTCTCTGTTGCATTTTTAGTAAAAATTATTTCATCTCTATTTTTAGCATTGATAAACTTTGCAATTTTTGTTCTAGCATCTTCGTAAATTCTAGTTGTATCTTGACTTAATTTATATGCGCCTCTATGCGGATTTGCATTATTATCATTATAGAACTCCTGAATTTTTTTAATAACTTGAATAGGCTTTTGAGTTGTTGCTCCACTATCTAAATATGCAATATCTGATTTTTCTAGCAATGGAAAGTCATTTTTTATATCCAAATTTTCCATTTAGTCAACCCTCCTATCAATTTCACTTAGTATTTCCTCTTTTATATTAACATCAGTTATTTTCTGAATTGCCTTATCAAACTTAGCCTTAATTACAAGTTTCATAGCCTCTTTATATGAAAAACCTCTACTCATAAGGTAAAATAACGTGTTATTATCAATTTTACCTGCAGCACTACTATGGTTTCCCTCAACATCTTCCTCACTACAAAGTAGCATTGGCAAAGCAACTGATCTTGCGGTATCTGATAACAAAGTACAAAATTCATCTTCATTTCCCTTTGAGCCTTTACTTCCTTTTTTAAAATCAAGTGTTCCTTTAAAATGTTTCTTAGCATTTTCACATAAAGCACCATTTACTTCTAAATTTACATCTGATTTTTCTCCATTTAGATGACATATGTAATTCATATCGATTAATTCATCTTTATTTTTTATATAAATTGTATTTATATTAGTTTTACTATCTTTATCCACCATATTAGTATAATAATTTATTATACTATTTTTTCCACCAAATTCAGCCATAATATAATTTACTTTAGCAGATTTATAAATTTCATTATCAAGCGATATAAAGTTATTTGAACTGTTATTAATTAAATTTACTATTGTTATGTTTATACTTGAATTTTCTTTTGCTACTAATTTTACTATACCATTATGATATGAGACTATATTGTCAAAAGATTTGTATACAAGATTAATATCAGCCTCACAATCCTCATTTACAATAATTTCAATATTATCTACTAAATTTTTGTTTTCTTTATCAAAATTACATATTATATTTAAACTACCTTTTTGTTTACAATCTACTATAACTTTTATCTTACTGTTAGCTTTACTCTTTACCTGTCTTACCAATATATCACTAACTCCATAATAAACTTTATAATCATGAATTTTTGAATCAATATATATTTTCTCTGTATCAGAAATTATAGCTATGTTTTCAAACTTTTCTATTATATCAGGAATTACGATATTTTTTAACTTAATATTATTTATATTAAAATTTCTAGAAGTTCTAACTGGGGTATCATTTAATTTTAATTCTTCCATCAACCAATCGCTCCTTCCAATTCCAAATTTATTAAATTATTCATTTCTACTGCATATTCCACTGGTAATTCTTTTGAAATTGGATATGCAAATCCCCTTACTATCATTGCTTTGGCATCCTCTTCAGAAAGTCCCCTACTCATTAAGTAAAATATTGTTTTATCACTAATTTTCCCAATTTTTGCCTCATGAGAAAATTCCACTTCATCTGTCCTTATATCATTTACAGGAATTGTATCTGAGCGTGATATGTCATCTAACATAAGTGATTCACATGAAACTGAACACTTTGAATTTTTAGCATTCTCATTTATTCTAATAAGTGATCTATATGTACAAATTCCACCATTTTTTGATATAGATTTTGCATTTACGATGCTTGAAGTATTTGGAGCATTATGTATTGCTTTAAAACCATTATCCAAATTTTGTCCTTTTCCAGCAAACGATATTCCTGTATATTCTGTTTTAGCATTTTCACCATTTAAAATACTCATTGGATATAACATTGATACCTTTGAACCAAACGAACCACTTACCCAATCTACTTGTGCATTTTTCCCTACTATTGCTTTCTTAGTATTTAAATTAAGCATATTTTTTGACCAGTTTTCTATTGTTGAATATCTAAGATATGCATTATCTTTTACAAATAATTCTACACAACCTGCATGTAAATTTATTTTATTATATTTAGGAGCAGAACAACCTTCTATAAAATGTAATTTTGCTCCTTCATCAACTATAATTAATGTATGTTCAAATTGTCCTGACTCAGGTGAATTTAATCTAAAATATGATTGTAAAGGAATTTCTACATTAACTCCCTTTGGTACATATACAAATGAGCCTCCTGACCACACTGCACCATGCAATGCAACAAATTTATGGTCATGTATAGGTACACACTTCATAAAATGTTCTTTTACTAAATCAGGATATTCTCTTACAGCAGTTTCCATATCAGTATAAATAACACCTTGATTTATAAGTTCTTCTTTCATACTGTGGTATACAACTTCTGAATCATATTGTGCACCAACTCCAGCTAAAGATTTTTTTTCTGCTTCTGGAATTCCCAATTTATCAAACGTTGACTTTATATCATCAGGTACATCGTCCCAAGAATTATTTAAATTAGTTTTTGGACGTACATAGGTTGCTATTTCGTCCATGTTAAGCTCTGAGATATCTGGACCCCATGTAGGAAGTTCTAATTCATTATACACCTTTAATGCTTTAAGCCTAAACTCTCTCATCCAATCAGGATCGTTTTTCTGGTTAGATATTTCTTCTACAATTTCTGGAGTTATACCCTTTTTTATTTTATACTCATATTCATCTTTATTCTTTATATCGTATAAATTTCTATTTATCTCATCAATATTACTTTTTTTCATTCTCACTTTCTCCTAATTTATACTCACTATATCCATCTTTTTCTATTGTACTTGCAAGTTCTTGAGCTCCTGTCTTTACTATTTTTCCGTTAACTAAAATATGCACATAATCCACATTTAAACTGTGTAAAATCTTAGTATTATGTGTAATTATTAATACTGCATTATTCTCATTTTTAAACATCTCAATTCCCTTTGATACAGTCTTTATTGCATCAACATCTAAACCAGAATCTGTTTCATCTAATATAGCAAGTTTAGGATTTAAAACAAGCATTTGCAATATTTCATTTTTTTTCTTTTCACCACCTGAAAATCCTACATTTAGGCTTCTACTCATATTTTTAGGATTTATTTTAAGCTCTCTTGTATATCTCATCAATTCTAATTTAAAATCTGATATTTTAACATTTTCACCAGTTATTTTATTTTTTGCATATCTTAAAAAATTATTTACTGATATACCTGGTATTTCTTCTGGTAATTGAAATGACATAAATACACCCTTTCTTGCTATTTCATCTGTTTTTAGATTAGTTATGTCCTCTCCGTCAAATACTATACTACCTTGTTTTTTTTGATAAATAGGATTATTTAAAATTGCATTAGCAGTGGTAGTTTTTCCTGAACCGTTAGGTCCCATTATAACATGGATTTCACCTTTATTTATGTTTAAATTTATTCCTTTTAAAATTTCTTTTTTATCAGCATTTACATATAAATCCTTTATTTCTAATAACTTTTTGTCACTCATATTAATTACATTCCTTTCAATTATTCTGCTTATTTACAGATGTTCTCCTTGCGCAACACCTACATTTTTCATTGTTTATATCATAGTCACAGTCTAACTCACTTAAATCTAATACTTTATGAACATATTTTGCAAGCATATTTATAGTTTCATCTTCTAGTGTAAGTTTCATTTTTTCAGCTTCATTTTGGGCATTTTCTTCACTTAATTCTAATACATCTTTTAAAAATAAATAGATTATATCATAAGCTTCTAAAATTTTTTTAGCTAATTGTACACCCGCAGTAGTAAGCTCAATTGTTCCATATGATTCATAATTTACAAGTTTACTATCTTTTAAATTATATAGTGCCTTATTCACACTAGGTTTTGAACAGTTCATCTTAACTGCTACATCTGTAACCCTTACATTACCATTTTGTTTTTTTAATACATACATTGTTTTTAAATATTCTTCTAATGATTTTGATACCATATTTTTCTCCTTGTTAATCATGGTTAACATTATACCATCATAGCTTGTGTTTGTCAATATTAACAAATATTTTTCCCAATTTTGCAAAAAAAATACACTTAAAAAATCTAAGTGTATTTAGTAAAATTTGTATATTATTTAGGGTCTAAATTTTAGGTTCATTGATTAAGTCAAAATTATAATAATTTCTTATTAATTCTGATTTTACAACCTCTCCATCTTTATTTCTTTTTACTATAAAAATTCCATCTTTTGTTTCTTTTGCAAAATACTTATAATTTTGAGCATTTAATTTAGGAATGACCTCTTTAAATTCAGAATTCAAACCAAATTTTTTTCTTACCATAGGAACAATTATAAGCAAATAAAACCGTTTATTTGGATTTTCCCATAAAATCAGCCAAATTAGTAATCCTAACGCTACCATTAAACCAAACAATGTAACTATAATAAGTAATATAGTTAGCATCTTATCAATTCCCTTTTGTACTTGCATAGTTGTCCAAATTGGAAAAGTAGGAATTAAAAAAATCATAATCACAAAAAACACAAATTCAAATACTGCTATTATTTTATATACCTGTTTTTCCGTCAGATCATAAAACCACCGTTTTTTTATATTATCATTTTTCATTTTTCTCTCCTCCTATTATATTAATAACAGTTATTCTGTGAAATTAAATAACATTTCACATTAAATTATATATGCATTCATTTTAACATAAAATTATATAAAATTCAATACTTTACAAAGTACAAACAGAATAAAATCATACTATAATTAAAATTAACGCTAAATAAATTATATTCTTCGTAATATATTAATAAAATTAGTAAATACTGCAATTCTAAAATAATATTTATAAATACAATTAATTTTTAAGCTATATGAAATTTTTTATATATTCAATTAAAAACAGTGGTATATTAATAATTTTTTCATCTTTTTGCAAATTATTCATTGATAATCTTATAGCTATTTCATTTTCAAATCTTTCATTATATCTAGTAAGACTAATATTATGTACCGCTCTATTTGACTTTACTTCAAAAGGAATTATTTTATTCTTATATTGTATAACAAAATCTATTTTATGCCTATTAAAATTAAAATAATTTGGTACTTCTTTAAAGGCGACATTTAGCGCATTTAATGAATAGTTTTCTGTAAAGGCTCCTTTAAATTCTTCAAATAATCTATATCCTTCTACTACTATTTTACTATCCAAATTTGCCATTTTCCTAAGTAATCCTATATCATTCATATAAATTTTAAAAGTTCCTAAATCATTATATGCCTTTAATGGAAAATCATTTTTTGTAATATTATATACCTTATAAATTAAATTAGCATCATTTAACCAATTTAGAGCATTTTCATATTCTCTTGCCCTTGCTCCCTCTTTTATTGTTTGATACAAAAACTTTTTATTCTCCTTTGCTAATTGTGATGGAATACTATTCCATATTAAAGAAATTTTATTTGCTTCATTATTTTGTACATGTTTAGAAAAATCACTTTCATAAGCCTTTAAAATATTTTCTTGCACTTTATTCACCAGCTCTATGTCTTTTTCATTTACCCAAATTTTAACTGCCTCTGGCATACCACCAATTATATAATATGCTTTTAATTTCTCTTCTAGTTGACTAAAAAATATATCAGGAATTCTCTCTATTTTTTTTATACTTTTCATATACTCAACTAAATTTTGACAACCATCTGCCAACAAAAATTCACTAAATGTCATTGGATACATATCAAGAAAATCTACTTTGCCTACTGGAAACGATGTATGTGATAATCTAGTTCTAAGTAGACTACCAGCTGCTACTATATGATACTCATTCGCTTCTTCTTGAAAATACTTTAAACTATTTAATGCATCAGGACACTCTTGAATTTCATCAAAAACTATTAATGTCTTTTGTGGCTTTATTGCTTTTCCATATATAAAGGATAAACTGTTCTAATATTCTTTTAGGGTCCTTTGTACTTAAAAATAAATTATATAAATTTTTATCGTGATCAAAATTAAAATAGGCTATACTTTCATATTTATCCTTACCAAATTGCTTTAATATATACGTTTTTCCAATCTGTCTTGCACCTTTCAATATTAACGGTTTCCTATATTTATCCTCTTTCCATTTAATTAATTCATCTAATATAAATCTTTGCAAATATATCATCTCCTACTATTATACTTATACATTATACTACTTTATAACATTATTGTAAAGTATTTAACTCTATATTCTCACACTTTTACAGTTATTTTACTACATTTATTCACATTTTTGTAATTATGCATTTATATTATTATTTATAATTTATTTATAATTACTCTTTATATTAATTATGTAATTATTTAAGTGGAATTTTTATACAATACTCACATATAATAAAAATGAGTATATATATCTTGTAATATTTCATTTTAGTTTCAAAAATGTTTCATTTTTGTTACACTTTGTCGTTTTTTGCCTATTTTTTCAAGAATTTTTAAACTAAAGTATTGCAATTTATATAATTCTGTGATAATATTCTCATTTTAAACACTTTTAAAAGAGTAAAAATCCCCTATGCCTTGTAAAA
>CAOKPF010000071.1 GCA_948470565.1 uncultured Clostridium sp. | reverse complement strand
AGGGGGATTGTGTCTTTTTTCGTAATTAAGGGATATTTTTTTCATAGTAGTAACGAATATTTTTATAATAAAATTAATATAATATATATATAACAATATTTAGTTCATTTTTAAATGTATCTATATCAACTAAAAATTGTGTATCTATACTGCATAAATACCAATAGTCAAGTCTCTCTTAGCTATTGGTATTTTTTTATTATAAAAATTTCATTTTATACAATATATTAAACATTTTTAATAATCTATCTTTTTTTGAATTCCAAGTCCACTTCCCTCACAAATTAAAGTTTCTACTTTTGCTTTTTTCTTTTGGCGCTTTATTTCACTTAAATTTACAGTAGCATTTTTTAAAGAATTCATAAAACCTGTATTTTCAGTTTCATTTTTTATATCGGATTCAATTTGTGTTGCTTCATTTAACTGCTTTATATCCTTATTTTTTCCAAATATATTTTTCATTATTATTGATAATTTACTTATAATACTCATCTTTCAACTCCTTCATCTGCAACTAATGTACCAGAACTTCTTGATAAGTCTTTCTTTTCTTCTATCTGTTTATCTTTATAATTCCATGGTCTAATACCACCTGTTTTTTTCAAATCCATCTCATAACATTCAAACTGCTTTTCAAATTCTTCACGTGATAAATTCACAAAACTTTTTTCTTCATTATCTACATAATAAAATTTTTCACCAAAATCATCTGAGTCGGCATAAATATACATAGTTGGTCTTTTATTTTCATCTGATTTTTTATAAACTCTATTTACAACGCATTTATTAAAATCCAAATTTTTATTTGATAAAAGTATCCTTACTATATCCATACTAGAATTTTGACACTTAGCAAATTCAGGAAATGAAGTTGAAAATAATGCTAACTGTTTATCAAAATTTTCTTCTGGACTATTTGCAAAATATTCACCTATCATATTTGATTTGTCTATTAACTTTTTTATAGGGAAATTTCCATCTTTTTCTGCAAGTCCTAAACTTGCATATAACTGCCTTAAACATTTATAATCTAACAATAAACTTCCCCGGGGCAAGCCCTCAAACATCTAGAAAAGATGTTTGCCTCTCTTCGAGAGCGGGGTATTCGCCCCAGCAAACAAAACTTCGTAATGTTTGCCTAGTTTGTTACGACGCAAGCGTCGGGGAATTAAACCCGAAGAGATTAAAGTTGCATCTTGTAACTTTTCATCATTTGTGTGACAATTATGGTCAATATTATTACCATCAATATCATGTTTTCTAATTTCTTCATAACTTACACAAAAATTATTTGGTCTCCCTTCAAATCTTTGAGAAGTCAAATTCCAAGTAGGATCTAAAATTGTGTTTCCTTTTTGTATTTCCCCTGTTTCAAGTGGTATTTCAATATTTTTTAACTTTAAAAAAGCGTGACTTCCACTACTTACAATTTCACTATCTATACCAATTTTATCAAAAATATATTTTTCTAAATTAGATATACCATTACACACACCATATCCTGAACTTACAATTTTCCATAAAGCTCTACTATCATGTACATTATACACCTCTGTATCAAAGTCAGGACTATAACTTACTTTTTTACCAATGGCATTATCTATTATAGCTATTTTTTGCAAATCTGAATATTCTGGATTTAAACTAGAAATTAATTCCTCTATCCATTTTTCCGCCTCTTTATACTCCTCAACGGTAGAATAACATGCAAATGCGTCATTTAACTTATTTACTACTACTAAATCTGGACAAATTTCACATAACTGCATAAACTTTGATTTTTGCTCATCAGTGTACTTATCTGCTTCAACTTCCATTAATCTATCTAGACCTTTATAATCTTCTAAATTCCTATCAAAATCCAATTTAACATAACCATACTTTGATTCTATGCTAAGTGCAATTCTATATTCTTCAGGAAGTTTTGATATATCAATATTTTGCTTAGTTTCATCACTTAATGTAGCAAATATTTCTTTTTTCTCATTTAATGAAAAATCAAATTCTTCTAATACCTCAATAAATTCCTTTTGTTTGGTAGAGTCAAATTTTCTTACTACTTTACAAGGAAGAATTTCATTTTCTTCACAAAAATTCCTATTCTCTTTAAAAAATTTACTTAACGTTTCAATATCTAAACTACTTAAAATAGTTAAACGCTGACTATTATTAAAATCCTTTTCTTCTAATACCTTTTTTAATTTACTGGAATTACTATATGTACTAATTACATTAAGTTTAAAAGAATAGAAGCCCTCATCTTTATATGTATCAATAATTTTGTCCTTATCTTGTTCATTATTTATTTCTTGCACTATCGAAGTAATATCATACTCAGATAACTTAAGTTTTTTCAATGTCAAATCCTTATTATTTACTATATCAATTTTAATATTATCATTTAAACTAGATATTATACCTCTAATGCTATAACTATCAATCTGATTTTTTTCAATAAATTCTGGATTATATATTATATCAAGCTTCAATTTATCTCCAGAACTAGTTATTATATCATTTATCATATATTTATCTAGTCCATGTTTTTCAATAAATTCTTGATTATATAAAATCGTAGTCTTTGATTCATCGTCTAATTTTTTTATAAAATCTGCAACTTGATAGTTACTTAATTCATCAGTCATACTATCATTTACAAATATATCAGTCTTTATACTTGAATCTGAAATAAGTCCTACTATTCCCAATTTTACACCAATATCTTGCCTTTGAATATAAGGGTAATTAAGCAATTCTTGCTTTTCCTTATCAGTTAAAAAATCTGTAATTAAATCAAAAAGTTCTCCTATATTAAAAGAATATTGCCTTAGCGTTTCCATATTAGAAAATACATCTAACTTATTATCAGTTTTTTCTAATAAATTTCTTAAATCTTGTGCATTCATATATCTATCTCCTATATAATTTTAATAATTATATAATAGCACAAATTTTATGTTATTGCAATATCACTTTTTATATTTTATATTTTATATTTTCACTTATAAATATTTAATTACATAAATTTACTTTCTTTATATATTCTTGAAGAATTTATAATAAAAGTCAAAAAATACACAAAAATATTTCTACTTTTGTGTACTAAAATTCTATTTTACTGTATATGGTAATAATGCAATATGTCTAGCTCTCTGAATAGCTTCTCTAACTTTTCTTTGATGTTTAGCACAAGTTCCAGTTATTCTTCTAGGCAATATTTTTCCCTTATCACTAACATATTTTTTTAACTTCTCTACATCTTTGTAATCTATTTCATCAATTTTCTCAACGCAAAAATTACAAACTTTTTTTCTAGGTCTTCTATAAGATTTATCACTTTTAGAACCTCTTTTTTTATTATCTGCCATTTTAAGTTTCCCTCCTATTCATACAATTTTTATTAGAATGGTAACTCCTCAGTATCGTCTATTGTTATAAATTCTCCATCGCCATTACCACCTGGTGTTGGTATATCCATTCCAACATTTCCATTTTGTTCTCTTCTTGAATCAGCAAAATATGCATTTTCAATTATATAATCAGTAGCATATCTTTTCTGTCCATTTTGATCATCCCATGTTCTATTTTGAATTCTACCCTCAACTAATACTTGTTGTCCCTTAGTATAATACTTTGAACAAAACTCTGCTGTTTTTCCGAATGCTGTTACATTGAAAAAATCAGTTTTTCTCTCACCATTTTGATCTGCAAATCTTCTATTTACAGCAATAGAAAAAGTTGTAACTTGAGTATTATTTGTAGGTAACATTCTAACCTCAGGATCTCTTGTTAATCTCCCCATAAATTGAAATTTATTCATTTTTTTATCCCCCTTACAAGATAATTTAATATCTTTTTATTACTTATCTAATTTTACAACCATGTGTTTTAATACTATTTCTTCAAGTCTTAAAATTCTTTCAAATTCAGAAATAAATTTAGGTTCAGCTTCAAATGTAAATAATATGTAAATACCTTCCTTTTGCTTCTTTATTTCATAAGCTAAAGTTTTTCTTCCCCATTCTTCTACATTTGTAAGTTGACCATTTGAAGAAATTAATTCTTTCATTTTTTCACCAAAAGCAACAGAACTCTCTTCTGCAACATTCGTAGAAAGTATAATTACTGCTTCGTATTTATTCATGACCTAACTCACCTCCTCTTGGACTCTGACTCTATAAAAATAGAGTAAGGAAATTAACTGTTAAGTATTATAACATAAAAAACAGATTTTGACAATAAAAATATTAAAATTTATAGCTTTGATAATCATACATTATTTATATTTACTAATAATAATAAAGATGGTAAAATTTTTTTATATTTTTTTCGCTATTTATTGACAATGTAACCTATTAAGTATATAATACATATACTAGAAATATATGAAAATTCGGAGGTAACTTTTTTATGAAAGTTGAGAGAGTAAGTGAAAACAAGATAAAAATCATACTAACTATAGAAGAGCTAGAAAATAGAGATATAACACTAAAAGATATAGAAAAAGATGCAGATATTGCAAGAGAATTGTTCACTGATCTTATAGAAGAATCTAATGTTGACAATATTTTAGATTTTGAGGATTCCCAATTACTTATTGAGGCAAGTTCTGATAATAATAATCTATTAGTAGTAACTGTAACAAAGGTAGGTGACCTACCTGACTTAAGAGATTATTCTCTTATGGATATAAAGAAAATAAAAAAAAGGAAAAATTCAAAATCTGACCTTGTATATAAAATAAGTAGTAATATATATGATTTTAATTCATTAGATACAATACTTGAATTATGTGAAAATGCTAAAAATGAGAAATTATTTTTTGGAAAAAATAGTCTTTACAAAAAAGATAATAAATACTATCTAATATTTAGCCCATCAACCATAAAGAATAAAAAGTTTGTTAAAACTTTCGTATTTTTATCTGAATATTGCGACTATTATTACTCTTATAATATGTTTCCTACATTAATAAAAGAATGTGCAACATTAATTATAGAAAATAATGCAATGCAAAAATTAAGTAAATTATAACATACTAGATAACTAATAACAGTTATCTAGCTTTTTTATTAATTGTATAAAATTCTTTATATTATTTGTACTATGTACTATTTTTTACAATAACTATTCTTTCTAACATTAATCTGAATATTTTTTTTACTTTCATTTTTATTTCCAAAGCTTGGTAAATTTAATGTAAAATTATATTTTATACTAAATTCTATTAATTCACCATAGTTTTTAATATTATTTGGAACATTTATATCTATATTATTAATATCAAATCCACTTAAATTTAGTTCATCTATCAAATTATTTTTTTCAAAATTCGTTAAATATCCATATTTTTCAATTATAAACATATATTTTGTAGCAATAGTATTTAACTTCTCATACCAAATAAATGGTTCTGTTATTTTTATTATATAAACTCCTACAAATATAATTACAATAAGCGATAGTACTATAATAATTGGTGTTGTTATACTACTATTTCCTTTTTTTAAATTTAACATCACACTACTTCCATCATTTTTAATTTTATTCTATCTTGTATTATTAAAGTAAACTTGTCTCCTATAATATCTGATAATACAAGTGGAGTTACTCTCACCTCAACACTTATATTCACGTAGTTTGTACCTTCATCATAACTTATACTATTAAGATTTACTTTTCCATTATAGTTTAGTGTCAATATATTCTGTATATTATAATACATATCCGTTTCATCAATTACATAATTATAATATTTTAAATTAGATTTATCTAATGAAAAATATGAATTTTGTACAATATAAAATAGATCTTGTTTTATAGGATATATATAACAATTAATTTGTATATATAATACATAAATACAAAACATTATTAATACAAAAATAAGTATTACCAAAGTTAATACAGAAATCTCTAAACTACCTCTTTTTTTATTAAATTTATTACTTTTCATAAATTCACTTATAATTTAATACTTAGTAGATTAATTGTTTAATGATATAAAACTAATTCCACACTTGCAAAGAAATACTCTTATTACATTCATCTTTATTTAATACATCATTTTTAAACTGATAATTAAAATTTAATTCAAAATTATCAATAGTATCTATATTTTTCTCAATAAAATGTTCTACACCATCAACAACACATGTCGATTTTATAACATGTGGCAAGGTCACTCTACTACCTATTTGACTAAAATCTACTGCAAAATAATTATTTATCTTATCTCTTAAATAATTCCAACTAGCAAGTGTATTATATTCAGTCTTGCTAATTTCAACTTCATATATTACCACTCCACCATTTTGATAAATTACATTTTTATTTACCTCTTTATTGTCTATATATATTTTAAGCTCTGATATCTTATCAATATCACTACTAAAATCAATTTTTAAAGCAATACTTCTACCAGCCTCAATTATTCCAACTGAATTTGCCTCTTTAGAAATATTAGTTTGGACAAGTGGACTTATAACCATATTATTTTGAACTTTCTTAAGTACTCCTACCAAAAAGCTCTTATACGGAACTATTATAACTTCATTATTTTCTAAGTTTTCTATATTTTGATTATTTTCTATTTCATGTACATTATCTGTAACTAATATATTAATGGTAATATTTTTATTTATAACGTCTTGCATTAAGCCATCTACACAAAATTCTGTGTACATATAGCTACGTACTTCAACGTCAAGGGTATATGTGTTAGGTGTATTATTAATTTTATATTTGGGAACTGTAAACTTAATATTTTTGTCCACATTTACAGTTTTACTGCCACTTATTCTATCCACACATTCTCCATTAATATATATCTCTGAGAAAATTTCCTTTATTTGTTCCTTATTTGCATACTCATTTAAATTAACTGCTTTTGCTCCAAAATTTATATCTATTACTAGTTTATCTGTCCTTTCATTATTATTAAAAACTACACTCTCAGGACAGTTTAATATTGCCTCAACATTGGAGTTAATTGCAATAGGTTTAGTAGCAAAAATTACATTTCTAATTTGTCCTCTATTATTTATCCTTTTTCCAGTAACTATTCCCATAGTTTTCCAAGTTGAACATGTATTAAGCCTTAATTTATCAAATCCAATATTAGATGCTGTTATTCCATAATCAACTAAATTATATGAATCTGAAATATTATTTACAATATCAAGGCTATCAAATAACAAACTAGTATTTTTCATATACAAAAGCTGTTCTATATACTTATACTTACTATCATCATTCCACGAAGCCTCATATTCGTTAACACTTACAAAATTCCATTTATTTGGTGTTGTTTCAGGAATACTATCAACTGGGAAAAAAACATTATCAATATAATTTCCACTATAATCCATACCCAATATATAATATTCTCCTCTTGTTCCAACACCACAATATTGACCTCTATTCTCTGTCCATTTCCCATTTTCTGGTACATGTTTAAACCTTTGTAATGAGGTTTGTGAAACAATATTAACAGGACTTGAATAAACAAAAACGTTATATGTGTTATATATATCTTCATTTATTTCATCACCATAAACATTATATCTTGGAATACCAATAGTATCTATCATAAATTTAAATTCTTCTGACATGGCATTACTACTACCACAAAAGAACAAAAAACTAATACACAAAAACATACAAATTAAACATTTTTTCATAATATTTTCATAATAATTAAAAATTAATAGAAACAAGTATCATATTATTGTAAACTGAAAATACAAATTTAATACCTTGCAATACTACGTTATTTTTCGTAAGATTATCTAAATTATCAAAATTTTGCCTATATCTTAAATTTGTATATTCAGATTTACAAATATTAAATAACTTGGTTTTACTATCGTTATTTAAGTTCATATCAAATACTCTATCAACTATTGTAATTAACTGATCTAAATATAGTTCTTCAAAGAAAATCTTATCTTCCCTTTTAATAAACTCTTTAAATAATTTATTTATATATACTTTAGCTGATTTTTCTAATACTGTTATTTTTACATCAAAATATCCATTTTCAAGCTCCTTCCTACTTTTGCCAATTAGTAATTTTTCCTCACAAACATAAATTTCTCTATTACTCACTATACATTTTATATCATTTATTCTAGTAGATATATAATCTTTAAATGCTATAATATGTTTTAAATTAGTACTATTATCACAAACTATATCTTTATTAAAAACTTCATACTTATTAGTATATTTTATATAAAAAACAGCAATTACAACAAATATTAATATACAAATAAATCCTATTATAAAATACAATACTTTTTTATTTACATCTTTCCTCAATTTTTTTTACAAGATCCTCAATGTCATTTTTATAATATGATATATAGCTAGTAAATTCAAGACAATTTAATACAAACGTTGTATCTGTATTTGATGTAATTATCATAAGTTTATATGGCTTTTTCCTATTATTTATATTACATACATATTTTTCGATTTCTTCTATATCATCAGACAATATAACATACATATCAATTTTAGTATCTTTAGTAATTGTTGTTACTAAGTTAAACTTTGACAAATTTTTAATATCACATACTAATTTAAAAAAACAGTTATTTGAACTATTATACATAAAATTTATATTCATATTCCTCCACCTATTTTACTATAGTTACACAAAAAGTACCATAGTTTTTCAAATTATTTATCTTTATAACATTTTCTTTTGTCGTTTCAATCATAATTGTATCAATAATTTGATTATCATTAATTTCATGTCTTTGTGCACTATTTCCATATTTATCAAACATTCCCATGACTTTTACATTACTAATAAGTTCAAATGTAGTATAACTATCTACTGTACCATTACTAACTATACTAGGAATATTACCAAAATTTAAACTATCACCAATTTGTAGTGTTTTTCCGGTATAATATATATTTACAATACTCCCTCTTTGCAAAGTATATGAGGCTGCATCATCAGAAGCTGTTATTGGGATTGATACTATTTCTTTATCATTAGATGAAAGATAATCCTCATTAGATAACAACATATCCTCTGTTATTATCTGACCTACATAATATGTATCTTTTGCAACCATACCATATATATTTGTACTTACATGCTTATTAATAAAGTTTAAATGTTTTTTATCTATTGATATAATTTTAACACATTTTTCTGAAATTACATCACCTCTATTTAAATTTTCTGTAAGTATACAAATATTAATCTTATTTTTAGTTTGAAATATATATTTATAACCTAAATTTAAAATACAAAATATAACTATTGAAATTACTATTACATATACATTTTTCTTATACTTCATTATTTTATAACTCCAATTGTAGAAATTGCCTGATTAAACCATGTTTCTACATTAGCTATTGCATTTTTAAAAATTGCAGTAATTTCTGGATAAAATATTGCTAAAATAATAACAACTGAAATTGCTGTAAGTAGTACTGTTTCTGCAAGTGCTGTACCTTTTTTGCTAGTTGGAGCCATAATTTTTTTATTTCTTTTTTCTAGGTTTTTCCTAACTCCCTTATTAGGTAATTTTGTCTTCATACTCTCATCTCCTTTCTATTTAAAAATTTTAATCAAATTTGATGATATCTGAGTAAATATTGGATACATTACAATTATGAATATATTTATCATAGAAATAACTGTTGAAAATGATACAAATACAACTCTATTAGCAGATTTTAACTTTTGAAATTTAAAAGACATAACTTCTAGTGTTTCACTAAATACTTCAAGATTTTCTAATATATTTCCTTGTTTTTCACATTCAATTAATATTGATATAAACATATTAAACTCATAAGAATTAAACTTTAATTTAAACTCTTCTACTGCTTTTTGAATATTAAAATTATACATTTTATAATTATTAACAAACACTTCATACTCTTTTGCAAACCTTTTATATCTAATACTATTTATACTAATTTTCATTGAATTATATAATGACATATTAGCAGATAATGATAGAATAAGACTATAAACAATATTGGAAATTTCATTTATTATTTTGACATTTTCCAATCTTTGAAATATATTTACTAATATATCTGGTAAAAGAAAACAGATTATAAACAATAAAAAAGCTAAACTAATATTTCTACTACGAAAAAATATTAACAGAAACAATAAAACTGATAAAATATATTTTATTAATATATATACTTTTAAATTTATACCAAATGGATTACCTAAAGTAGTCAATTTATCATTTACTTTATTTATATACTTTTCAAAAATTAAAAATTTTAAATTGTATTTTTTTCTATCTACTGAAATGTATTTAAGTCTTTTCGAAATAAAATAATACGAAACCATATTAAATGATAACAACATTGATATGACTAATAACACTATAACATAAATTATTTTTCACCTCCTGCTACAAATACTATACCACCTTAATACCCCAAAGTCAAGAAAAAACGATCGCACTATTCGTCAATATACGACATTTTTTTAAGCTTGTATTTTAAATTCAAACAAAATATGTAACTCTATTAACATAAATTTATACAAAAAAATAATATACCAATAGCTATTTATATAACTATTGGCAATTTTGATTTAAAATATATTAGTTTTATACAAGTATTTTCATATGATTTTTATCATTTATATTATTTCAAAAAGTAAAAAAGAACTAAGAATATTATATATTGTAAATGTCAAGTAAAAAGTTAATAAAAAGTGGAAAATAAAAAAGTCATAAA
>CAOKPF010000070.1 GCA_948470565.1 uncultured Clostridium sp. | reverse complement strand
TATATATTTTTAATAAAATTATTACTTAAATTAAGGCAGTGCAAAAGTATTAATGCACATAAAAAATATAATTTTACTACCCGTGAATGGTAACATATGTTTTACTACACTTGTTGAGTAGTCAATTTCATCATTTGTAATAATTATTTTTTGCGATAAATTATCCATGTTAGCAAAGGCTGAAAATTCACGATTATATGCTTTTTCATCAGCAACACTATATGCGACCTGTATATAATATTTTTTGTTATCTTTAATTGCTATAAAATCTATTTTCTTTCCATTGTTATTAAATACATTTAAACTATATCCCATGTAACTTAGTTCATTGTATACTATATTTTCTAAATTATGTGTTAAGTCATACCTATTATCCATACATCTAATTGAATTAAGACAAACATCTACATTATATATTTTTGAGTAATATGAAAGCTCACTTTTAGTTTTTGTAGAATATTGCTTTATATCTTCAATTATATAAGCCTCTCTCAAATAGCTAAGATACTTTATAATTGTATTTATGGAACAGTTTTCATTTTTCCCTTTTATATAGTCATGAATTGATTTTGCAGAAATAATCCTACTATTAGAACGCAAAATATAATTTACAAGACTTTTAAACAAACTATCTTTTTTTATCTTATATCTATTTATTAAATCATTTATAACTATTGTATCATCTAAATCATTCAAATATCTATTTCTTGCCTCATCAGTTTTAAATTCAAATCTATTTGGAAAGCCTCCCCATATAAGGTAATCTATAACAGAACACTCTTTTCCTAAGCTTTTAGTATACTCTAATATTTCTTTATACACAAATGGTCTAATTCTAAAAGCTACATATCGTCCACTTAGTTCTCTGGCAAATTCTTTTGATAATAACTTTGAATTTGAGCCAGTTATAAATATTGAATTATTGTATAATCTTAATGTCTTGCATACAATTTGCCAATTATCTAGCATTTGTATTTCATCTAAAAATATATAACACTTATCCTCTTTTTTGTTTTTTTCAATATATTCAATAAGGCTATCACTACTAGAAATATTAGCAAGTATTTTTTTATCTTCAAAATTTAGATATATTACATTATCTGTTTTCTGTTCTATTTCTTTTTTTATTTGTCCTAATATAACTGATTTTCCACAACGCCTTACTCCTGTTATTATTTTTATTAAGTCGGAATCATAAAATTCGCGAATTAGTTTTATATAATGTTCTCTATAAATCATAATTCTCACCTCTACTAAATTATACTTAAAATTATTTTATTTGTCAATATATTTTTCAGTGGTAGCAGGATAAAATCGCGTTTAGTGCGTTTGAGCCGATCCTAAATCATAAAAATTTAACTACTAATAATATAATTTACATAAAACAATAGTATTTTGTTTTAATATTATAAAATTTGTTTTTCAGGTTTTTTGATTTAAAATTCAAATAAATCCTAAAATATAGCCTTTTTACAATATTCAGTCAGAAATTATGTAAAATATTATACTTGAAACGAAGTATACGCGATTTTATCCTGCAGTGGTAGTGAAAGTTTTTATGAAGATCATAAAAATGTTTCACTAATAATTGTAAATATATATCTAATATTTCCAATATTAATATTTTATAATTTTAGTATTCTAGCTATATATGTAATTTTGTTACCGATAATAACAAAATTAAAACTAAGAACTCTTCTCTCTTTTCTACTTATTTTTTATTTCTTACAAAATTGTAACATTATTGTAATAAAAATCGATGTTAATTCAAAAAAAATTATTGTATAATAGTTATATCGAAAGGAGTTTTTTTATGGAAAATGTATTAGAAGTAAAAAGTATAGAAAAATACTATGGTAACAAAACAAATTTAACTAAAGCAATAGATAATATTAGTTTTAATGTAAAAAGTGGTGAGTTTGTGGGGATAATGGGAGCTAGTGGTAGTGGAAAAACTACTCTTTTAAACTGTATATCAACAATTGATAGGATAACAGCAGGTAACATTATTGTTAATGGACACGATATTACAAAACTTAGAGGTAATAAACTAAACAAATTTAGAAGAGAGGAATTAGGATTTATATTTCAAGACTTTAACCTACTTGATACTTTAACTGCGTATGAAAATATAGCACTAGCCCTTACAATTCAAAAAGTAAATCCAAAAGAAATTAATACAAGAGTCAGTGAAATAGCAAAAAAATTAAATATTACTGATATTTTAAATAAATATCCTTATCAAGTATCAGGTGGTCAAAAGCAAAGAATAGCCTCAGCAAGAGCAATTATTACAAATCCTCAAATTATACTTGCAGATGAACCTACTGGTGCATTAGATTCAAAATCATCAAGACAATTACTTGAAGCTTTTGAATATCTAAATAACAGCTTAAAGGCAACTATTCTAATGGTAACACATGATGCATTTACTGCAAGTTATTCAAATAGGATTATATTTATAAAAGATGGAAAAATATTTAATGAAATAATAAAGGGTAATGATACAAGAAAACAATTTTTTGAAAAAATAATTGAAGTTCAAACACTTCTTGGGGGTGAATTAAACGATGTTATTTAAACTCTCATTTGCTAATATGAAAAGAAGCATAAAAGACTATACTATCTATTTTCTTACATTAGTATTAGGTGTTGCAATTTTTTATATTTTCAATTCACTTGATAGTCAAGAAGCTATGCAAACTGTGTCTAGTTCTACAAAAGAAATTATAAAACTTATGATTAGTATGTTAGGAATGGTATCAGTATTTGTAGCAGTTGTATTAGGATTACTTATTGTATATGCAAATAACTTTTTAATTAATAGAAGAAAAAAAGAATTTGGAGTATATATGACACTTGGAATGGGAAAAGGTCAAATATCAAAAATAATACTACTTGAAACTATATTTATAGGTATATTATCACTTGCTATTGGAATTATAATTGGTATATTTGCATCACAATTTATGTCTGCACTTGTTGTAAAACTATTTGAAGCTGATATGAGTAAATTTTCTTTTGTATTTTCAAAAGATGCTTGCATAAAAACTTGTGTATATTATGCTATTATGTATTTAGCGGTAATGCTATTTAGTACTATTACAATATCTAGGTATAAATTAATAAACCTACTTACTGCAACAAAGAAAAATGAAAAAGTTACAATGAAAAACTGGTTTTTATCAATACTTGTATTTATTATAGCAGTATGTATTCTTGGATTTGCATATTACAAAGTAACTATTGATGCTAATAATATTGATAGTGAAGAAAAAATACTAAAACCTATTTTAATGGGAATTGTTGGAACTATTTTAGTATTCTGGTCTTTGTCAGGATTTATACTAAAAATTATACAATCATTAAAGAATGTATACTTGAAAAACACAAATATGTTTATACTAAGGCAAATTAACAACAAAATAAATACAACTGTTATTAGTATGAGTATTATATGTATTATGCTATTTTTTACAATTACTATACTTTCTGCAAGTCTTGGCATGAGAAATACAATGCAAAGTGATCTAAAGGATATGACACCAGTAGATGTAAATTTATACAAAACTGCTAATTTACCTGAAAAGTCTGTAAATAGATATGGTAAGGAAACTATATATACAAAGGAACAAAGAGATGATTCTAAAATATCATTACAAGAAACCTTAGTAAATAATGGATTTAATATGAATTTGTTAAAAGATGTAGTAGAAATTGCGATTTATGCTGATAATAATCTTACTTGGGAAGTATTTTTTAGTAAAAAAATAGATGAAGTAAAAGCTGAATTTCCAATGCTACAATATGGAAATGCTGAGCAAATTGTAAAAATATCTGATTACAACAAAATAGCAAAACTATATGATATAGAACAATATGAGCTTAATGATGATGAATATATCGTGATTTGTGATTTTAAAACTATGAAAAATTTAAGAAATAATGTATTAAAAGATGGAAATATACTAAAAATTGCTGGAAAAGAATATAAATCGAAATACAATGAATGTAAAAGTGGATTTATATTTATGTCTACAAGTCATGTTAATACAGGGATTATATTAGTTCCTGATAGTTGTAATTTAACAGAAGAGATAAAAGAGCAAACTTTGCTTGTAGCAAATTATAACGCAGAAACAAAAGTTGGTAAAGAAGATATTGAAAAAGTTCTTGCAAATAGTGATTCTGGACTAGTCCAAAGTTTAGCAAGTAAAGGATTAGAAATTGATGGTTTGACTAAAATTACTATCATTGAATCAAGTGTTGGAATTGCAACTATTGTTACATTTATAGCAATTTATATAGGTATTATATTCTTAATTGCAAGCGCTGCAATACTTGCATTAAAACAACTTACAGAAAGTTCAGATAATTGCCAAAGATATGCAATTTTACGAAAAATTGGTTGTGATGAAAAAATGATAAATACTACTTTATTTATACAAATTGGAGTATTTTTTGGACTACCACTTATACTTGCAATTATACACTCTATATTTGGAATACAATTTTGTATGTCAATATTATCAGGACTTGCAAGTAAAGAGGAATTATTGCCTTCCATTATAGTAACAGTAATTATAATTGCAGTAATTTATGGTGCTTATTTTATAGCTACTTATTTAGAAAGTAAAAATATAATTAGTGATGAAAATTAATATTAATTACTTTTATTTATTAATTAGAAATATTTATTCTATTTAAAGAAAACATATAAATATTTATTAAAGAGAACTTAGAGGAAACATACCCCTCCTTAAAATAGTTCTCTTTAATTTATGGTAAAATTACCTTAATTTAACTAGCATAGCGTGTAATAATATATTTTTGATTTTTACTTTTAGGCTTATCTGGTATTGTCATCTGCAATTTTTGGTTATCCAATAATGGTTTTAAATAATCATATACAAATGTTGGTCTATGTCTTAACCCAATATATTCTATCATCTCAAATATATTGATTATACATTCTTCTATTTTACTATATATTCTTTCGTAAAAATTAAAACCTAGTGTTACGTAAAATCTTCACGTTAATTTTCATTTAAAATCTTTTCTACTTCATTTATTAATTGTTCCTTATCTGGTATATAATAGGTATATGTAGAAGCAAATAAATTATTTGATATGCCGCCTAATGCTAATTCTATCATAACATTATCTTTTTCTGCACATAAAATTATACCTATTTGCTTATTATCATCTTCACTATTTACAACTTGTTCGTAATAATTAAGATATAAATTCATTTGTCCCAAATTTTCAGCTTTTAAGTTGTTCATTTTTAAATCAATTAATACATAAGATTTTAAATATTTGTTGTAAAATACCATGTCTACATAATAATCAGTATTATTTAAAGTTATTCTTTGTTGGCTACCTACAAACATAAATCCTTTTCCAAGTTCTAGTAAAAAGTCTTCTATATGCCTTATTAATTTATATTCTAAATCTTTTTCTAATAATGGTTTTTGTTCTTTTATACCTAAAAATTCAAATACATAAGGTTGCTTAACTATATCACTTGGTTTTGAAATGATTTGACCTTCTTTTGATAATTCGAGAACTTTTTCTTTATTAGTTTTACCATCTGATAATAATAACCTTTCAAATAGTGATGTATCTAATTGTCTTTGTAATTCCCTAACCCCCCAATTTGAATTAATACATTCTTTCTCATAAAAATTTCGTTTATCTTTATCTTGAATAATCATCAACTCACAATAATGTGACCAACTTAATTTATCATTTAATTCATTATAATTAGGATATGCTTTATAAAATTTTCTCATATAAGTTAAATTGGTATATGAGTATCCTTTTCCTAAATATTGGGTTAATTCATTAGAAAGATTTTTCAAAATTTCTTTTCCATATTCTAAACGATTATTATTTTCATTTTCGTTAGATACTATAATTCTTCCAATAAACAAAAACAATTGAGTTATTAATTTTTTGTGCTAAATCTTTTTTTGTTTGATTAACTAGTTCTGTTATTTCCATAACTTTTCTTTTATTAGCTTCCTCTAACATTTTCCCTCCTTATTGAATTCTTCAGACATGTCTGAAAAATTTATTTAATGGTAGCCACAGAAAATTTTTGGAGAATACTCCTATTTTTTTAATTACCTTAATTTAACTAGCATAACGTGTAATAATATATTTTTGATTTTTACTTTTAGGCTTATCTGGTATTGTCATCTGCAATTTTTGGTTATCCAATAATGGTTTTAAATAATCATATACAAATGTTGGTCTATGTCTTAACCCAATATATTCCATTATTTCCTTTACACTTCTAGGAGTTTCACAAAATTCTAATATTAAATTCATTTTATCTTTCTTCATGTTCGGTTTATCTTGTTCGGTTTATCTTGTTCGGTTTGTCCTAAATATTCTAATACACCTTTATCAAAATAAAAATTTATTCTTAAAAAATTAGGCAAAAATTCGAAAATTGATTTATCATACGCATTCATAATTCTTCCCATACCTGAACCTAACTGCTCTACAAGTTCAACATCTTTAAATACTCTCATTAGTTCTTTGTTTCTTGGAGCTGATACTCCGTCAAAAAACTCTTCCCTAGTTATCTCTTGAGGTAAACCACCATAAGAAGTTATAGAAAATCTATCTGAAAATATCTCAAAAACAGGAGGAATTCCACTAGAATAATCATTATGTACAATAGCATTAATTACTGCTTCTTTTAGTGCTGTTGGCTCTACTAATGTTTTCTCTATTCTATTTTTGGGAGTAATTTTGGCAGCTCTCTTATTTTCTACAAGCATTTTATTTATTACATTATCAGTAGCTTTTATTAACGAACAATATCCAAATTCATAATTTTCTAATAAATCTACTTTATCCTTTCCACTATATTTTGCAACTTTAATCGACACTCCATTTTCATCAGCAAGTAAATATCCATTATAATTATATGTTTCTTTGTTTATCATTAATTCTAAACTTCTTAAGAAATTCTCATTAATATTATACCCCTTTTCTTCATAGAAAATTTTTAATTGTCTAAAAGTCAAATCTTGCCTTGGAGATTCTAATTTATTTAATGAATTTCTAACCCTTCTTCTATATAAATTATTAATCATTTCGGTTGTCATTTGTTCCTTACTACTTCCAACCCTTATGTAACAACCTGTAGGACACATTCTTTTTTTTCGCAAATAATATGGTTTTTCTGTACCACTAGATATTATTACCTTTATTACAGATTTACTTTCTATTTCCTCTACAACTACATCAAATAAACCTAATGTTGATGGCTCTATATTATTTTTTATTCTATCTTTTATTTGTAACTGTGTCTTATCAAGCTCTGGCACTCCTATAATTTTCCCATCTGCTCTAATGCCTATATATATAATTCCACCTTGTTTATAATTTAGAAAAGCTATAACCTCCTGTTCAAACTCTCCATTTAGTAATTCTTTATATTCTATCCTGTTAGTTTCCACATTACTCATATAAAATTTTTCCTTTCATATTTCATATTTTATATTGTAACATAGATTTTAATACTAATCAAGTTTATATTCTCTCTAAAACATGACTTATTTTGTATAATTTGGTCGATATATTATTATTATCTATATTTTTTATGAATATAAAAAGATGCTAAAAAGGACTAAAAAATCATTGAATTTACACACGTACTTTCAATGATTTTTTATTTTTATAATTTACAATTATTCTTTTTATAGCTTCATAATATATTTATATAATTATACTATTTTACCTTGTATTTATTCTTAAACATATCAATATACTTTTCTCTCATACTAAACATTATAAATCCTGCAATTTCAATTGATATATCTTTAATGGATATAGATGTAGTATCTAAGAAAACTGAGTTTTTAGCACACTTTGAAAGAAAACTTTGTAACTTTATAAAACTACTATTGTACTCTTCAATGTTCTCTAAGTTCATAAATCTTCTTGGTTCTAGTGCTAAACTACAATTATAATCTCTTTTTAACGATGTTTGCGGATCTGTAAATGTAATTACTAAAAAATCTATTAGCTCTTTAGATATATTTTTATATTTATCTCTTAAGCTAACGTACTCTTCTTCAGATATATCCCCTTTAGCATAACTTCTATAATTCCATATCTGCCTATCATTTATAGATCTATCAATTAAAACAATTTCATTACCAGAATTAATAGCAAAATTTAACTGTTTATACACCTCTTCTACTATCGCTATATTCATATCCATTGGACTCATTTTTCTAAACTCATTTTTCAAATTTTCTCTATAATATTTTGAAGTTGTAAATTCTTCTAATAAAGTAGTCTTAAATCCTCCTTTTTTAAAGAAGTCATACAGATTATTTATAATAGTAGTTTTTCCTGTTCTAGGAGTACCACTAAATTCAATAATATATGGTTTTGATAGCTCACATAATGATTTTAACTTTTTTAACTCTAGTTTTTGTGCATGTAACTTTTGCAAATTTTTATAATACTCTTCATCTCCTTTAAAGATTAAATGTTTTAAAAATAAATCTTCTTTACCTTCAAATAAAATTTCTATTATACTTTTAAGTTTTTTAAAAATAGGGTTATTTTCATCTTCACCATAAATCAAACTTTTATAAATACTTGTATAATACCACTTTTGTAGCTCTTCACCTCTATTAAACTTTGAAAAGTCTCTTTTTCCACTTTTATCAAACTTTAACATAAGGTCCTCTAAATTGTCAATTTTATCAGCACAAACGATTACCTTATTCCTAAATGGTAAAGTTTTTACCTCATCTATAGTATGCTTTTTTCTTCTTTCCCAAGACAACTTTTTATCTAACTCAGATGCTCCCTTGACTAATATGGCTACATCATTTCCAAACTCTTTTTCAATATCCTCAATTGAATAGCTTGTGTCTTCTACGACATCATGAAGATAACCTGCAGCTACAACATTATTGTCATACCCATATTCTTCAAGCAATATTCCAACCCTTATAGGGTGCATTATCATTGGTTTATCAGGTTCGTTTTTTCGTACCTGTCCTTGATGTGCATTAATAGCAAATAATTTTGCATCTTCCTTGATATTCATAATATCACCTCTAACCTTTCTACTAAGAATTAGTTTTAATATTTATTTTTTCCTCGTAATTATATCACACCAATATCACTATGTCAATTTACAAATATTGGCAAAAGCGGGAAAAATGCTCCTGCCTTTATACTAACATAAAAATCACATTATTTTCTATTATATATCATATTTTGATATTCAGTTGGTAGTCTTTTCCAGTTATTCCTATCTACTCTAATACTAATATTATTTATATATACATCTACAGCTTTTATTCCATACATATTACATGGAATTATAAATAATTTTTGAACATTATTTAAAAATGTTGAAATATCTTTATATAGAGACAATTCGTATTTAACCATAAAAATCCCATCTTCTATCTTTTCAATCATTAAAGAAATTTCTTTTATTTCTATTACAAAACCAATAATTCCATAATCATCTGAATATACTCTATTCATTTCCCACTTTGCAAGTTTATTTACATTAGCGTCCCATTCCATAACCTTTGTGTTAAAATTCGTATTATCTTCAGACATAGCTTTACAATAATTTTCCAAAATGAAAGTTATCTCACTATCATCATTTTTAGTACATATATCTATATCTTGACACTTATATTGTAATTTTATAAAACTAATATTTGAAAATAATTTACTATTTTTTAATATACATATAATCTTTGAAACTACATTTGGTAATAGTTTATCAGATACTTTTATACTTATAATTGAAATTCTTGACAATTCATAATAAACACTTTTATATGAAGTCAAAATTACATCATATTCTTCATCATTTGATTGTCCACTTAGTATTACATTAAAACAAAATTCTCCATAACTATTTACTCCCTTAAAGTTTACACTTCCTGATATAGGTTTTATAACATATTTTTTCATAAAAACTACTCCTTTCAAAATATAATTATATTATTGATTTATTTTTATCGTTTACTATTATACCAAAATTTTTGCAAAAAAGCAAGTATCATAATGATAGGAACAAGGAAATTGTTCAGTGGAATTGTTCAACATTACTTGACTTTTTGGATAGAAAATAATATAATTGTTTCATAATAAATTCTGTAACCTGCATTATAAAATTAATATTTTAAGAAGGAGGATATATTTATGAAAAATTTAATTAGTAATTGGAAAACAGGATTATGCTATTTATTTTCAGATGACTTAATCTCATTTTACACATTTTTTACAATTATTCTTGCTGAGTTTGTATATCTTCGGATTTTTTGTGTAGATCCGATAATTATGCCATTTACTATAATTCTTACTGGATATGTAATAAATGTTCTAGTATGTGCTCTACTTAAAGGCTATTTTGAGGGGTGTATATTAGAAGTAATCTTTACAGCTATATATTCAATAGTTTTTGTAATACTATTTTTAATTGGTTGTTCTATTAATGTGAAAATAAGTTTTATTGTAACTATAATCCCTCTAATTGTTACAGCTATATTGATTAATATACGAGTGAATAATAGTACTTTATTAGCTAATTTTATAGTTGTTGGATGGTCATTTATTGCATTTACTATTTCAATCTTAATGTTTCCTACACTTCCAATAACATTAAAAATTATAATTCCAATTTTGTATGCTTTATGTATTCCTTTTATACCTTACATAGAGGATAGAACGGTTGCACTCAATATTTTTGAATTAGCTTACGTCATAACTTGGAGTAAAGACTTAGAAATTTTTTGGAATAAGCTTACGAAACACTAAATTGCTATTTTATGTGTATTGTAACAAAAAGTACTATATGTTATTTTTCAAATAACTAATAATATAAGGGACGTTCCATAAATAAATGTTACAATTTTTATGTAAAGTTTCTAACTT
>CAOKPF010000069.1 GCA_948470565.1 uncultured Clostridium sp. | reverse complement strand
ACTTGCAAACATTAGTAACAGATAATGCAGGAAATAAGAGGGTATTTGTAAGTGGGGGATATACAATAGATAATACGGCACCAAGTACACCAACAATATCAATATCACCAACAGGATATACAGGTGGAAATGTAACAGTAACAATAGGGTATGCAGGAGATGCAAATAAGAAAGAATATAGTACAAATGGAAGTACATGGAACACATATACAGCAGCATTAACAATAAGTACAAATCAAACAATATATGCAAGAGCAACAGACCTAGCTGGAAATGTATCAAATACAGCACAAAAAGCAGTAGAAAAGATAGATAAGCTAGCGCCAACAGGAATGACATATAGTCCAAATACAGCAAGTAATGTAAAGAGTGTAACAGTAAAAGTAACAGCATCAGATGCAGCGGCAGGAAGTGGATATTGTAGTAGTGGAGTAGCAAGTGTTAAGTATCAATGGACAACAACAAATACAGCACTATCAATAAATGATGCAAGTTGGAATAGTGCAGCAACAGTAGGAAATGGAGGAAGTGTAACAAGAAACGCAATAACAGCAACAAATTACTTGCAAACATTGGTAACAGATAATGCAGGAAATAAGAGGGTATTTGTAAGTGGAGGATATGCAATAGATAATACGGCACCAAGTGCACCAACAATATCAATATCACCAACAGGATATACAAAAGGAGATGTAACAGTAACAATAGGGTATGCAGGAGATGCAAATAAGAAAGAGTATAGTACAAATGGAAGTACATGGAACACATATACAGCAGCATTTACAGTAAGTACAAATCAAACAATATATGCAAGAGCAACAGACTTAGCAGGAAATGTATCAACAACATCACAAAAAGCAGTAGAAAAGATAGATAAACTAGCGCCAAATGATGCAAAAATAGAAGTACCAAGTACAGTAACATTATCAGGAGGAACAGCAACAATATCAGCAAAAATAACACTTAGTGATGCAGCGGCAGCAAGTGGCTCATGCAGTAGTGGAGTAAATGTATCAGAAAGTAAGTATTATATTTCTACAGGAGGTATACCAGAACATTATATAACATCTTATGGTACAGCATTTACTAGTAGTACTCAGACTGTATCAAAAAGTATAAACTCAACAAATAAATATTATGTATACGTATTAACGAAAGATAATGCAGGAAATGAAAAAGTAACAGTGTCAGGAGCAATAAGTATAAAAGAGGAAAAACCAAGTACGCCAACAATAACAATATCACCAACAGGATATACAAAAGGAGATGTAACAGTAACAATAACATATCCAAGTGATGCATATACTAAAGAATATAGTACAAATGGAAGCACACGGAACACATATAGAAGTGCATTTACAGTAAGCAACAATCAGACAATATATGCAAGAGCAAAAGCTAGTTATGGAACAGTATCAGATACAGCGCAAAAGACAATAGACAAAATAGATAAACTAGCACCAAAAGATGCTACAATAAATGTAGCAACATCAGCAACAATAACAAGTGGAACAACGGCGTCAGTATCAGCAAAAGTAACACTTAGTGATGCAGCAGCAACAAGTGTATATGGAAATAGTGGAGTAAAACTATCAAGTTGTAAATATATATGGAGACAAGCAGAACTAGGAGCAGGAACAACAGGAAGTTCAAAACCAGCATTAAAGAATTATGAAGGAACATTTAGTTCAACGACACAAACTATATCACATAACTTGGAGCCAGGAAAATGGAACTTATATGTAAAGACAGTAGATAATGCAGGAAATGAAAAAGAAACAGTATCAGGAACAATAACGATAGTACAAAGAGTAACAGGTATGACAATGAGTGGACCAGGAACAATAAAGGTAGGTTCAACAGAGTATTGTAGTGTGTCAATAACACCAAGCAATGCAGACAATAAGGGTGTAACATGGAGTAGTAGTAATACAGGAATAGCAACAGTAGATAGTTCAGGAAGAGTAACAGGAAAAGCAACAGGAACAGTAACAATAACAGCAACAGCAAAAGATGGAAGTGGAATAAAAGCATCAAAGAATATTACAGTAGAGCAAAATGTATCATTCTCAACAACTGGTAGTGCAAGAATATCAGGTGGTAATTTAACATTTAGCTATAATATGAGTGGAGGTACAAGTGGATCTATTAGAATTGTAAGTGGAACATATTCTTCTGCTTCATATAGCTCAGGTCAGTGTGGATATGTAAATGGTCATCCTTCAGAAGGCTGGAATTGTACTGGTAGCAATAGTTGGTATATATCATATTATTCATATGGATCTACAGGTTGGCAAAGTATAAGTGGTTCAAGTGGATCAGTAACAATATCATTGCCATCTAGAACACTAACTAGTAGTAATACAGTAGATGGTTCAAAATATAGTAGTGGTTGGTCAAAATATGGTTTCACAGTAGAAGTAAATATAAATGGAGTTACAAAAACAGCATATGTATATGCTAATGATTAATAATAGCTTTAATAGTTAAATAAAATTAAAAGGGACTTTTTTACAGCCCCTTTTAACATAATATACAATAGGAGGAAAATGTTAAAAAAATTAAAAGATAATCTATTTTTTATAGTTGTAATTAATATATATATAGCGATAACATTTTTTGTAATAATAAGAACACACGAAATATGGGCTGATGAAGCACAAGCATGGTTAATAGCTAGAGATTTATCAATAACAGGTATAATAAAACAGATGGCAAATGAAGGACATTCATGTATGTGGCACTTAATACTTATGCCGTTTGCAAAACTTGGATTTAGTTGTGAAATAATGAAATATATATCATGGAGTTTTTGTATAGTAACAGTAGCGATAATATTAAAGAAAGCACCATTTAATAAATTTTTGAAAGTATTATTAGTATTTAGTACAGGCTTTATGTATTTTTATAGTGCACATTCAAGATGTTATAGTATGATACCACTGTTTTTAGCACTTATTGCAGTAATATATAAAAATAGGCATGAGAAACCATATAAATATAATATATTATTGTTTCTACTAGCCAATACTCATGCAGTAATGCTACCAACAGCATTTTTATTATTAGTATTTTATGTAATAGAAGGATTAAAGAATAAAAAATATAAAAAAAGGGAAGTAATATGTTCTAGTTTAATTGGTATACTGGGGATAATAATATTTTTATTACAAGCACTACAAATGTATTTTTCACCAAATTTTATAATTAGTAGGTATAAGGAAAATATGAGTTTTTGTAAAATATTAATGGATTTGTTATCAATAAAAAAATTTCAGTTAGTTGGTAGTGCAATTGTACCATATTGGAAGTTTGCAGTTATATATCTTGCAGTAATACTTACAGCATTAGCAATAATAGGAAATAAGAAACAAGCAGTAATATTTTGGAGTCAATTGTTATTTTGCATTGTATTAGAAACATTGAAATGGTTTTCAAATGTATACAGAGTAATATTAGTAATATATACAATGATGTTTTGGCTATGGAACTATAATGAAGATGAAAAACAAGAAAAGTATAAAAATGTATTTAAGCTTGCACTTAGTATATCAATGGTATTATTTTTATTAATAACAATTCCACAGTATGTTCCTATAATGATTGAAGATTATACAGATAATTATTCAGCAAGTAAAGATACAGCAGAATATATAAATAATAATATAAATAAAGGTGCAGTGTTTATAAGTACATATGAAGATGAGATAAATGGAGTAATAGGATATCTAAAGAAAGATGAATACTTGTTTTATAGCTTAGACGATGATGATTATTTTACATATGTAAAAAGATATAGTAATTGGACAAATAGTATAGATAGCAATAATATAGATAGAATTATAAAAGGATTAGTAGATGGTGGAAAAAAAGATATATATTTTATAGAAAAATATTTTGAGTCAAGAATAACATATGCATCATTTAATTTTGAAGTGGTATGCAAGTATAGATGTATAAAAAATGTGAATTCAACAGGTGAAGAATATGCAATATATAAAGTTGATATAGGAAAGTATATTTAGTTTTAATTAAATAAAAATGAAGTATTTGTAAATTAATGATATTATTAAATAGGCGTATTGAATTTACGATATTTTAAATGCTCTTTGCTATTATAGCTTATGATAATATACTTTTTCTATTTAATTTATTGTAATCTTTTAGGGGGGATTTCCTATAGTTTACATTGTATAAAATATTGCAAACATAGGGATTATTTTATACAATAGGAAAGTCATATGAATTTTTTGAAAGAAACATAAAAATATAAAATAACCTGAATTCGTGTGAAAACATTATTTAAAATACCAATAATACCAGTGAAATGTAAGCTTATATTAATTTATCTTTTTCACCCATTGGGTGAAATCGCAAAAATAAGTTATTACTAATTTTACTAACAAATTTTATATTTTTGTTATACTTTTCACACGATTCAGGAAATAATTAGTACAATATATTTTTTAGAAAAACATACATGAACATATTTTGTAACAAAAGAAGTAAAAAGAATAAATTCAGATATAAATGTGAGTTTAAATATATTAAGAAAATATATATAAAAGAGTAAACCGAACCTAGAAATAGTGATGGATAATGGACGAGAACAACGCCCTTTAAAGAAAAGAGTTGCCTAAAAGAAGTTGGAAACCTAAATACGACATCTTTAAAAATATCCCAAACTATTTATAGTTTGGGGAGTAACAAATTTATCTGTTACTTTTGTTCTTGGGAAATTTGGTAATGTAAATTGATATTTATTTATAAAACCCTTGAAAATTACACTAGTATTTGTTATTTTTTGATGTAATTTGTAAGAAAAAAGTTGTTGAAAGTTAGCATGTTTTGTGATATAATGGTTTTGTTTTAAGAGGAAAGTTATGATAGCAAAAATATTAATAAATACATCAGTAAAATCGTTAAATAAAGTATATGATTACAAAATACCAGATGAACTTTTGGATAAAGTACAAATTGGAAAAAGAGTTGAAGTAAATTTTGGAAAATCTAGAACTGATAATGAAGAGGGAATTATTGTAAAAATTATACAAGATAGTGAATATAGTGGAAAATATAAATTAAAAGAAATTATATCAATACTAGATGAAATATCATATATAGATGAAAAAAGATTAAAATTTGCAAAATATATTTCATATTTATATTTTTGTAATGTATATGATGCATTAAAACTTATGTTACCACCAGGAACCAAGTCAAAATCTAGTAGTAAAAGCATAAATACAAAACAAGATACGATTATAAAGCTTAAGAAAAGTGAAATGGAAATAATGCAAGATATAGAGTCAAATGTTATTACTAGTCCAAAACATATCCGATTACTTAGATTTTTATTTGAAAATGATTATGTATTGCAAAGTGATATAACAGATGGACTTGGAATATCAAGCGCAGTTATAAATACAGTTATAAAAAATGGATATATAGAAAAAGAAAAGGTAGATAAAAAGGTTGATTTATTAAATGAAATGCAAGTAGAAAGAACGAATAACTTGCCACCAACAGATGAGCAAAGAGAGGCTATACGAAAAATAAATAGTTATATTTTTGATGAGGTATATAAAGAGTGTCTGCTTTTTGGAGTGACTGGTAGTGGTAAAACAGAAGTATATTTACAAGTAATTCAAAGTGTAATAAATCAAGGAAGAAAAGTTGTAGTTCTAGTCCCAGAGATTTCACTTACTTATCAAACTGTTACTAGATTTATATCCAGGTTTGGTAATAATATTGCAGTTCTTCATAGTAAAATGACAGTGGCAAAAAGAAAAGAAGAATATAAAAGAATAAAAAAAGGTGAAGTAGATATTGTAATAGGTGCAAGATCTGCAATATTTTCACCAATTGAAAATATTGGACTAGTTATAATTGATGAAGAACATGATTCAAGTTATTATTCTCAAACTACTCCTAAATATTCTACAAAAGAAATTGCAAGATATATATGTAAAGAAAATAATGCAGTACTGTTATTAGGTTCAGCTACACCTGAAATTTCTACTTTTTACAAAGCCAAAAATGGAAGTATTGAATTGATAGAGATGAAAAAAAGACCAGCAGGTGCTATACTACCAGACATAAATTTAGTAGATATGAAAGAAGAAAGACTGCTTGGTAATACATCAATTGTAAGTAGAGAATTAAAGCAGGAAATATTAAAAAATATAGAAAATAAAGAGCAGACAATGATATTTCTTAATAGGCGTGGATATACATCGTATCTATCATGTATGGATTGTTCATATATTTTTAAGTGTCCAAATTGTGATGTTGCATTAACTTACCATAAAAATAGTGATTTGTTGCTTTGTCATTATTGTTCGCATGTAGAAAGAAATGTTGTAGAGTGTCCAAAATGTGGAGGTAATAAACTTTCTAGTTCAAGTATTGGTACTCAAAAATTAGAAGAGGAATTAAAATCAATATATCCTAATATTACAACGCTTAGGATGGATGCTGATACAACAGTTGCAAGGGACTCACATCAAAAAATATTAGACAAGTTTAAAAATGAAAATATTGATGTTTTAATTGGAACCCAGATGATAAGCAAGGGGCATGATATAGAAAATGTAACTTTAGTTGGTGTACTTGGTGTTGATGCAATGCTTGCTATAAATGATTATACAGCAACAGAGAAGACATATTCTAATATATCGCAAGTGGCAGGAAGGGCAGGCAGAGGAAAAAAAGAGGGGAGAGTATATATACAAACAAATGATGTAAGCAACTATATATTAGACTCTGTAGTAAATGGAGATTACGAATATTTTTATAATAAAGAGATTGAATATAGAAAAATTTTTAGTTATCCTCCATTTATTGATATTTTAATGTTTGAATTTGTTGGTAGAAACATGAATGAGGTAAAAATAGAGGCACAAAAATTACATCAAATATTGCAAAGAGATAGAGTAGCAGAGTATAAAGTATTTTCGCCAAAAGCTCCATATATTCAAAAGATAAATAATAAATATAGAATAAATGTAGTATTAAAGACAGTGCTATCAACTAGTACATATAAGAATATATACTCTAAATTAGAGGAGTATAATGGGGTTAAAAAAAATAATATAAGTATGACAGTGGTTAAAAATCCATTATTTATATCATAAAAAGGAAGTGTAAAAATATGAAGTATGCTTTAAGTTTAGAAGGAGGAGGCGCAAGAGGTGCATATCAGATAGGTGCAGTAAAGGCATTAATGGAAGAGGGGTATAAGTTTGATGCTATTGTTGGTACATCAATTGGCTCAATTAATGCGGCTATGTTAGTACAGGGGGATTTCGATAAGGCATATGATGTCTGGAAAAATATTAAATATTCTAAAATATTTGATGTAGATGATAAAAAGCTAAAAAAAGCTTTAGATATAGACTTAAACTTAGATGTTATAAAGTATATATCTAAAAAAATAGGCGAAACAGTAAAAAATGGTGGTATTGATACAGAAAAAATGTATCAATTTTTAAGTAAGTATATTGATGAAGAAAGAGTTAGAAATTCTGATATATTATTTGGATTAGTTACAATTTGCATATCAGAT
The DNA here is from genome assembly GCA_948470565.1 of uncultured Clostridium sp. Lineage (GTDB taxonomy): Bacteria > Bacillota > Clostridia > TANB77 > CAG-465 > CAG-465. The sequence continues at coordinate 3,662 of CAOKPF010000069.1, read as the reverse complement.
AAAAAAGCTCAGGAATTGTATATAGATCAAATTCCTAAAGGTGAGTTATTAGATTATATAATGGCAAGTTCATCACTACCAATTTTTAAATCTACTAAAATAAACAATAAAAGTTACTTAGATGGTGGATTTTGGGATAATTGTCCTGTTGAAATGCTAGAAAAAAGAGGTTTTACAGAAGTTTACGCAATAAGATTACATAAACGAATGAGAATAAGAAATTATAAAAGCTTAGTAAAAAAAGGAAATGTCAATATACATATGATAGAGCCACTTGAGGAGTTACCTAGTATAATGAATTTTGATAATAAAACAGCAAATGAACTATTAAAGCTTGGATATTATGATTCACTAAAGGTAGTAAGGGGACTAGATGGAATAAGATATTATACAATTTTTCTAGAGGAAAAATATTTCTTTGATAGAGTTATAAATTTTGATGAAAAAGCAATAAAAAAAATAGCAAGTCTGCTTAAAATAAAAATTGATAGTAACACATCTTTGAAAAAATTATTCTTAGAAGAAATATTATCACAATTAGTGTATAAAACTAAGGAAAAAGAAGCAGATACATATAAAAATGCGATATATTATCTAGTTGAATATGTTGCAGCAAAAGAAGATATAGAAAAGTACAAGATTTATAATTTTGAAGAATTACTTGTTAAAATAAAAAATAAGATTGTTCCAAAAACTTTAAGTAGAATAGATGAAGCAATATATGTTTTTGTAAAAAATATATAGTATAAATAATTATTTCATGAATATAATTAAATTAAATTTATATATTATGAGGTGGTTATTTTGAAAAAATATTGTATAATAGGTGGAGATAATAGAACATCAGCATTAAGAAGTATGTATATTAATAATGGAAGTGAAATTACAGATATAGACGTGGCAGATGTAGTAATTGCTCCAATACCATTTTCAAGAGATGGAAAAAAAATTAATGGTGAAATTATGGAATGTGACAAGCTAATAGACATGATTTCAGGTTCAAGTAAAAGGTTATATACAGGTGCAATTAGTGATGACATTAGAAAAAAGCTATTAGAAAAAAACATTGAATTTGTTGATTTAATGGAAGACGAGGGGATAGCAATACTTAATTCTATACCAACAGCAGAAGGTGCTATTGCAACAGCTATGGAAATTACTGATTTTACATTACATGGTGCAAAGGTTTTAGTTATGGGATATGGTAAAATTGGTAAAACATTATCAAAAATGTTACATGGAATTGGAGCCAAAGTATATGTAGAGGCAAGGAATAAAAAGGATATTGCTACAATAGAGGCGTTTGGATATAACGCAGTAAATTTAGATGAGTTAGATAATTTTTTACCAAATATGGATGTAATATTTAATACAATACCGTGTTTGATATTAAATAAAACTAGGTTACAAAAAATAGATAAAAATTGTTTAATTGTAGATCTTGCATCAAATCCAGGCGGAGTAGATTTTAATGCAGCTAAAAAGCTTAATTTAGATGTGGTATGGGCATTATCTCTACCAAGTAAAGTTGCACCATATACATCAGCACAATATTTGAAAAATACAATTGATGAAATTGAAGCAAAAATAAACTGAGAAATATAAATATATTAAGAGTATCTTTATGTTATATGCAATAATATAAATAAGTATTTTGACAATTTACTTTTTTGTAGTGTACCAGAAAAACAAAAACCACTTAAATGACAAGTGATTTTTGTTTTTTACTATTAAGCACTAAGTTTACTATTTTTTTTATTTGTATAATCATTTTTATTTTCTACAATAATTGCATTTGGAAAAATTATTTGTAAAAATTTTCGGTGTTTGGGATTGTTTTTATTGATACCACTAGGCTCTAAAGCAATATCTTCATTCTCTATCCTTAGTATTATTGTATTATTCTCGATATTAATATAGTAGTTTTTTTCAATTACTTTTGCTAATACTTTCATATTTTAATCCTCCTAAATAATAATTATCATTTTAAATTATATATACCAAATATATTATACAACATATTTAGTGCTTATGTAAAGTTATTTTGAATTTTTTATAAAATTTCTTGTATTCTTTCTGTTTAAATGTTATAATATTTCAAAAAAGGAGAAATAAAATGTTAAAGAATATGAAATTTGTAACCTCTGTATATACAAAAGATAAAATATTAGATACAAATTTGAGGCAAATTGTAATGGTAGGAAAGTCTAATGTTGGAAAATCGTCATTTATTAATACATTAGCAAATCAAAAAAATTTAGCCAAAGTTGGGCAAACTCCAGGTAAAACTAAGTGTTTAAATTATTATTTGGTAGATGAGCGTTTTTATATTGTAGATTTACCAGGATATGGTTATTCAAAAATGTCACATTCGGAAAAACAAAAGACAAGTGAACTTATAAATAAATATATTATAAATAACAAAGATATTGTACATATATTTTTTTTAGTTGATATAAGACATAAGCCAACTGAAAATGATAGAATAATGTATGATTTTTTAGTAGAGCAGGGGATTGATTTTACAATAGTTGCAACAAAAGCTGATAAAGTAGCAAAAACAAAATATAGTGAATATACGTCACTTATTACTAAAACACTATTTGCAAAGGAGAATATTATACCATTTTCAAGTTCAAATAAGTTAAATATAGATAAAATTGAAAATATTATATTAGAAAAAGTAACGCCTCAAGAGTAATAAGTACTTTTGAGGCGTTATAATTAAATCATAAGTGAAAATTCGATATCACCACTTTGAATTATTTGCATTAATGAAAGACCAAAATTATGAAAAGTTAGTAATAATATTAGATCATGAATAAATAAAGAATATATATCATTATTATCAATTGATAATTCTTTATAAAAACTAGATATATCATTAGCTTCTATAACAAATTGCAAAGTAATAATATCAAGTGTCTCTAAATTATTTTCAACTTCAGTTAAGTATAATATAAGAGCTTTTATTATTAATGGCCACAAATAGTTATAAAATAAATTTACAGACTGAATTGAAATTAAATCATGATAATCATCTGTACAATTAACATTAAATGCATAATATAATATAGTATATGCATCTTCTTTAAATTCTTCATCGAAATCGATGTACTTTAACATACTATTACAATAATCAGAAAAGTCTTTTGCGTAAAAAACATTATCTAAATCAGACAAGAATAAACTTAATTTATCTAAATCAATATTTATATAATTTTCTTGGCAAAAAATAATTAGATCCATTGTGCTATATACCAAAGTAGATAAATTAATTTTTTCTTTTAATAAATTAAATGGTTGTACAAAAATCATAAGCATACCCCCCTTGTGTAGTTACATAAGTAGTATTATTTTATATACAAGAATTTTATCATTTTCTATGTAGAATGTCAATAAAAATAGTAAAATTTATATATTTAGCTAAATATGTAGTTATTAACACTTCCAATTAAAAGTTCAATTGTTTCGTTTATAACGGTTTCTTGCATTTTTTCTTTGTGCATAACTGTAAGAGATAGTATTTTTATATAGTTACTTACTATTTTGTAATCACATATATGTTTTGTACCATGTATATTATTAAGTATCATTAAAGCCATGTCACGGGTCTTAAACACTTTTTTTAATAAAAAATCTTTGCAAGCATTAAAAATGCT
>CAOKPF010000068.1 GCA_948470565.1 uncultured Clostridium sp. | reverse complement strand
GAGGCAAACATCTTTTCTAGATGTTTGAGGGCTTGCCCCGGGGAAGTTTATTATAATTTTTGAATTTTGTATATTTTATCTTAAAAAAGTATTTGAATATAAAATTTGTATTTAGTATATAATGTAATTATAATAAATAATATTATTATAGTAAAATTAAAAATAAGTAATAGATTATATGAATTAAAATACAATACATAATATATATAATAAAGTAGAAAAAATGTAAATGAAATTTTATCATATACAAATTACTTGTGTATAAAAATAAATTATTTTTATTTTAAGTAATATTAAAAAATACTAATATATTTGTATAAATATTTAAATTTATATTAAAATAATATTAAAATATTTAGTTTCAAAATAGCTTAAAATCTAATAAAATATATAAAATGTTATAATTTATTAATAGATTTTAAAAATATTATTGAAATTATATAAAAGTTAATGTATAATATACATTGTAGTTAAATTATATTAATTTAGCTATAATCTAGTGGAGATATTCTCCATCTTAGTATTAAATTTCAAAATTAAAATTTAAGGAGTGTTTTTAATGGTAAGTGATAAAGAAGTAAAAACAGTAGTATCACCTTTTGCGGTGAGAGAAAATGAGGTTAAAGTGTTTGATGGTAAAGAGGGATTTGCATCAATTAACCAAGTGGTCTTTAAAATGGATATGGGATATATTAATGAAGACCATATCAAAGCATTAGAAGTTGTAAATGAATTTGGTTTTGTAACTTCAAGACAAGTTACACAAGTTTTGGAAATTAGAGGTAAACTTAATGATATCGAAGTTGATAAAAGACAAAATAAAGTTGCAAAGTGGCTAGAGGATTTAACAAAATCTAAAGTAATTGCTCGTTATTATTTTCAAAGTGAAACTGGAAAGAGTTCATATAGAGCATATTCCATGGATAAAATAGCAACATATATATTAAAGCAAAGAAATATACCAACATCATGGATGCCAACAGATAATACAAAACCTGCTTATGCAGTAAAAAGAAAACTTGCAGGAAACCAAGTTATAATTGCATATATGCAAAAGGTAGCAACATTTAATAGTGTAAATCCAGGTGTATTGCTTTATTCCAAAAAATATAACGTAAAATTTAAACCAACTGGTGGCTTAGTTGTTTTAAAAGATGGAGCAGATGAGTATAACTTTGTTTTTGAAGTAGTAAGAAGAAATGATGATTGGCAAAATATGTTCGCTGAAAAAGTTCAGTTATATTCAGATTTCTACGAAAACTTTACAAAAAATGATGCGGGGTTTTATGAAAAACCACAACTTGTGTTTGTAGGTGAAGATATACAACATATAGCAGAGATGTTTAGGATTATAAAAAAAGTAACAGGAGTATTACAAGATAGTGATATGTATTTTACAACAGAGTTAAAACATTTGGAAACATCACTTGAAAATAGTATTAGTGTATTTGAATTTGAAGAGGGGACTAAAAAATATAAAGTAGTTACAAAGAGTTTGGATATATTAAAACCAGGAGATACAGATGCTTCAAAAGCAAAATTAAACTCTGGAATGAAATATAATTCAAATATGATAATAGAATAAGCGTTAAAAATGTGAGTATAAAGCCTTGATAGGGCTTGCTCATATTTTTTTGTAATATTTTTGTAATATTTTTGAAAAAATTATTGCTAAACACTTGCAATTATACGAAAACAAGGTATAATATAAGTATATTGAAATACACTAAAAAATAATATTTATGAACGAAAAATATGGGAGGATTGAGTATGGCGGACATAGTTGCAAGTTCAAAAAAGAAGATAAATCTTTTCGATAGAGTTATACAAAGCGTAGTTATAATGGTAAATATGAACAAAATGAATAGAGCAATTGATGAACATTTATCAGTTATAAGAAAAACTGAGGGCGAAGAGAAAAAACTAAATGAGGAAAATATTTTAAGAGAAATTGTATTTGTAAAATATCAATATGATATAATGCAAAGAGAAATGTATGAACTTAAAATATCATATCCATATGATATTGTGGATAATATTAATTCTACTGATAAGATTGAAAGATTAGAATTGCAAAAAACATTCTTAGAGATGGAATATGATAGAGTTACTAAAGCAAAATTTAAGCCAAGAGAGGATATAAAACAAAATTTACTAGCGATTTCTTCTGCAATTGAGGCAGTAAAACAGGATATAAAAGATGAGGGAAAATCTTTAAGATATAATAAAGTTATAAGTATTTCAGAAGAAGTCGACAGTAAAATACAATTAGATGAATATCAAGATTCAATGTATGATGATTTGTTCAAAGTTGTTGATGATTACGTTACATATTTAAATGATAACTACGATATATCGAAGTTACCTATTGATGAGAGAGAACTTATTGAATATGTTATTGAAACAATGATAAAGGGAATTGAGTCTGATATAGACAAGCATATGTATGAATATAATTTGATTATTAACATATGTAAAAGTGCATATAGATATTTTAAAATTATCGATAAGATTTTTATCAAACTTCAAGCTATATATGATGAAAGTTTAGAAAAAGATTTGTTAAATGAAAATGATTATATTAGAATGTATAGAGAAATATATGATATGAAAATAAAAACTCAAGTAAATGATATTCACAGGACACTTGATACAGAAGATGAATATATAGAGTATTCAAAACTTGTTGCAAATTTTGAAGATGAAAAGTTAAATCAATTTATTACTAATAAGGCTATTGAAACTACTAATTCTGAAAAAGTAAAAAGTATATTAGCTAATAGTCAAGTAGTAGAAACAATTGTAGCAAAAGATATGATTTTAGATGATGAATTGATAAGTAAAAATTTAGATATTCAAATTGAAACAACAATAAATAGTAATAAAGAAGCGGAAGAATATGAAATAAAGGAAGAAAGTAAAGTTAAAAATATAGTAAAAAAAGTTGCAAGAAAAATTACAGGTGCAGATTTAACTGACAAAAAATTTGATGAGCATAAAAATAATACATCTAAGAAAAAAGAGACAATATCTACTAAAATAAGTGAAGAAATAAATGATAAGACTAAGACAAATAAAACAACTAAAAAGAAAAAAATAGAAGAAGAGGTTGTATAAAAATTTACATTAAAATAGTCTAGCAGTAGATTGTTTTAATGTAATTTTTATTTGGTAAAAAAATTTTTTTTGAAAATATAAATTATGACAAAATAATAGATTTAGATGTTGTAAAATATATAGTATAAAAAGGAATAATAGAGGTGATTTATATGATTTATAATAAATATTTTGAAAATATTAATGATAGCAAGATAGTTTATTTTTTAGATAAGGTTAGAGAGAAAGTTAATTTTAAGAATATATTTTTTATACTACTATCTTTTATAATGTATATTCAAACTGCAAATACTGAACTTTCTTTATTTACATTTGTATTATTTGCTATTGCAAGTGTTTTTAATGTACCTTTGATATTAGTATTAATTTCTTCAATAGCAGGGCTAGCATTTAGCGGAATTACTGCTATGACGATTTTAAAACTTTTAGCGTTTTTTACAGTATTTACTCTTGTTACATCATTAATAGATATAGAGGGGTTAAGTAGGAAATATTCTGTATTTATAAAATTTATACTGTCTTTAGTAATTGTTGAGGGAATATCACAGTTTATTGCTGGTACACTGGTATATAATCTTTTTGGTATAGTTGGTAATATGTTAATTATTAGTGCCCTATATTTTATATTTATATCAGGTATATATGTAATTTTAAATCTCTCAAAAGGATATATATATTCTAAAGAAGAAAGCGTAGCAATGGTAGTTGTAATTGCAATATTACTTAGTGTAGTTAGTGGAATTAGTATATCTCATTTGTCATTATATAATATTTTAGTTACAGCTTTAGTACTTATATATGGTTGGAAAAGTGGTGCAGTATCTGGAGTTGCTGCAGGAATTGTTATAGGGCTTTGGTTAAATGTTATAACAGGTGTAAATATATCATATGTTATAGCATTAGGAGTTAGTGGTGGTATAGCAGGTATACTTAGTAGAATTGGTAAAGTGGCTGTTGTAATAGGGTTTGTATTAGGTAATATTTATTTAGCATATTATACTAATGGTTTTTCTGAACTAAATTTAAGAGTTAGTGAAATTGTATTTGCCTCTGTTACTTTGTTATTTATGCCAAAATCTATTGAAGCAAGACTTACAAAATTATTTAATAAAAATAGTAGTTTAAACGAGCCTTATGAAAACATATTAGATGTTGCAAGTAATACTAAAAGCAAAATTGGTGCTGTGTCTGAAATATTTAATACATTGTCTGATATATCAATTCCAAGTACTCCAGAAGATTCAAAAGAAACTAGAGAAATTATAAAAAAATATATAAGTGATTATATTGAAAATACATGCATTTCGTGTGATAAGAGAAAAGAATGTATGACAGGGGAAAAACTTGATGTTATAGTTGATTATATATCACTAAAACTTGAGCAAAATGAGAAAATTAATAGTTCTATGTTAGAAATGGATTGTGAACTGGCAGAGGATATAATAGATAATGTGGTAGAAGTGTATAATAGTATGAAACTTATGAGAATATTAAAACAAAAGGAAAGAGAAAATAGTATAAAATTATCTAAGCAGTATAAAGAGGTATCACATATTTTATCTAATATAGCCAATAATATAAAAAATGTTCCAATTGTTAAAAATTCAAATAGGAAGAAGTTACAAGAAGAATTAAAATTTCATGGCTTTTTGGTTTATGAAGACGATTATAGCGAAGAAAATGGCAATATAGAGTATGTGTTTGTTACAGATATTTTAAATAATATTGATGAACAGAAAAAAGAAATTGTTGATATTGCTAGTGATATATTAGAACAAAATATGACCATAAAACTTATACTAAATAGCAGTAAAAAGGAAAAATCTAAAATTAAGATAGTGTCAATTCCTGACTATGAAGTGCAAGTAGGTATTGCTTATGAAATAAAAGAGGGAGAAGAGGTATCAGGAGATTCTTATCTTTCACAAGAATTACAAGATTTAAAACAGTTAACTGTTATATCTGATGGTGCAGGAAATGGAGTTAATGCTTCTAAAGGCTCAACTGCAGTTATTAATATGTTAGAAAAATTATTAAGCTGCGGATTTGAGGAGGAGAAGGCAATAGAAATAATTAATAGTGTGATAAAAATGAAGATAAATGATACTGAATTTTCAACACTAGATGCAGTTATAATTGATTTAAGGACTGCTGATTCACAGTTTATTAAACTTGGTTCAGCACCAACATACATTTTAGAGGATTCAAAAGTAATTACAATAAATAATGTAAATATACCTGTGGGACTTGTAAAAGATACAGAATATGTTCCTGTATGCAAGAAACTAAAGCAAAATTCTATAATAATTCAGGTAAGTGATGGTGTGGTTGAAGATGATATGAAATCTAATGATAATTATTTTACTAGAATAATTCAAAATATTGATGTTACTAAAAGTGCTAAAGTTATAGCAGATGAATTAAAGAGGCAAGTTTTAAGAGAAAAAAAGAATGCTTTTGATGATGATATTACTATTATAGTGTCTAAAATAAATAAAGTAAAATAAATTAATCTGAAATGAAAAATTGGGAGGTTAGAAAAAATTTTTCTAATCTCCCTAAATTTTTATAAATAGTTTCTTTTATTAATTTTGAAATATTTGTATATTTTTCATCATATCTGTAACAATCTCGTTTCTGAATACTAAATATGGTTTTATGGTAATAGGAATATTTTTTATTAATTTACTATCATCAAGAAATGTTTTTCCTTCAAATGAGGATAATTCACGAAAGTTTGTTAGTTCAACATATTGTTCTTTAGTAATATACAAGTTTCTTGTCCAATCTAAAATTATAGTTTTGTCATCTAGTGAGTACTCTACAATTGAGTGTAATATTTTGTTATTTCCAGTAGATATATATCCAGTAACTATTTTTGCTCCATCAATATTAGGAGCTAAGCATATAGATTGTTTATGACATTCTCCATATCTTTTAGTAGACAATAATTCTTTTTTTGCAGATTTACCTTTGATATGATCAGATAGTTTTTCAAATGTTATTACTTTATCATTATGCCTATATTCAAATTGTTGTTTTTTCTCATTGTATATAATATCGCTTAAAATTATATTCCATTTTTTATATAGTATTTTTAATAATGGATATAATATACTCTTTTGTCGTAGTCTAGTAAAAAGTTCAATAGTTCTAAGTGCAATAATATTCTCGGAAGCCTCATTCTTGTTTTCAGATAAATCAGATAAATTTTTCAAATCTTTAAACAATAATTCATAGGTTTTATTATTTATACCATAAAGATTAGTACTGTTATCTTTTCCTTCTTTATTTTCCATAATGTCCTCCATTCTTTTTTTACTTGAATACAAATTTTATAGTTATAAAATTACAATAGAAATTTACATAATTATTATAACAGGAGTTATATAAAAAGTCAAATATTATTTGATTTTATCGTACTATTTTAATAAATAAGTATTAGAAAATTGTATTTTTCCAATAGACAAGACTACATAAATTGACAAATGCTTTTCTCTGTGCTATAATATTATCACTATTAAACAAAATAATTAATGATTATTGATTATGCTTTATTCAAGGAGGAATGAATATGAAAAAATTAGTTGATAACAATGGAAAATTATGTGCAATGCCACATGAAATAATTGAAGAGATTAAAATATTTTTATCAGATTGTTTAGTTATCAATCCTTTAGGAAATCGGTCTTGGTCAGGTACTAATTATAAAGGAGTAAAAGGTTATTATGAGGAACTGAATAAAGAGCTTAATTTACCTATTATAAAATTTGATGACATTGTAAATGGAAATGCCGTAAAACCAGAAAAAAATGGTGTAATTTTGGAAATGTGGTCTGATGCTCATTATAATGAGAAAACGTATTTACAGGTTCTGGAGATGAGTAAAATTGCTTTTGATATAACTATATTTGGACTTGATAATCCACATGAAGGGCAAGGCTGTGTAACGCCAATTGAAACAGGGATTTTTATTGGTAGAATGTCAGCAATGATAAAGTTCTTTTATTCTGAGAATTTTAAGCATAGTATGTACGTTGTTCCATTAGAATTTGAAATTTCGACAACATCGCAGCAAAAATCTTGGAGACAAATTTCAAGCATTATTTCAGATATTAACAATGATAGTATTTGCTATATTGAAAAATTAAGTTATTTAGCTGATATAATTAAGCTACAACTATTACAAGGTTCTTTCTAAAAAAATTTAGTAATTAATAAATAATAAAAGAATTGAATTATAGGTGTTAAGATAAGATGGTTTATCTAGCACCTTTTTTAATTTTTTTTTTAATAATATGTGCGACACAAATTTACATTAAAATAAAAAAATTGCTATAAATTACTTTAAAAAAGTTTTTTTTTATGATATAATTTGTATAAATTTACAAGAGGAGTTGATTATGAAAAAAGTAATTAGTAATAAAAGGAAATTGCTTCTCTCATTTATGATTATAAGTATAATGATAGTAGCAGTATTTTTAATTAATATAAAAGAAAGCAAGGTAAGTGCGGCATTACCTGTTTCAGTGATAAAATATGATGCTAATGATAATAGTTCTGTTTTTCCAGATAGTTATAAAGCATATGTACAAGCTATAAAAAGAGAGCATCCAAATTGGATAATAAAGGCTTTTTATACTAATTTGGATTGGGGAGATAGTGTAAACTCTGAAACTCAAAATGGTAAGAGTAGAATAATAAATTCATCGACATATAGTAATTGGATAAATTATTCAGGAGATGTACAAGCAGGATACGCTACTGCAAATTCAAAAGCAGTTGCATATGTAATGGATCCTAGAAATTTTATAAATGAAAAAGATATATTTCAGTTTAAAGTAAGTGATATATCTCCAGAAATTGACAGTGTACAAGCTGTTGAAAAATCACTTAATGGAACTGTAATAGCAAGTGATGGCTATACTAATATATATTACAATGGTAGTTCTTGGGTTGATATGGGAAAATCTTATTCTCAAATAATACATGAGGCAGGTAGAAATCTTGGTGTAAGTCCAACTTTTATTGCTTCAAGACTTAGACAAGAAACATCTGGTAATATACTTAGTGCAAATATGACAGCAATAAATGGAAGACACCCTAAATATCCTGGATATTTTAATTTCTTCAATATTGGTGCATATGATAGTTCAGGTGCAGTATCTTTAGGTGTTGCATATGCGTATAAAATGGGTTGGAATACGCCTGAGAAAGCTATAAATGGTGGAATGTCAAAAATATATAAAGATTATATAAAATATGGTCAAAATACAGTTTATTTTCAAAAATTTGATGTTGCCAATCCATATGGTAATGCAAGTGCACTATATACATATCAGTATATGACTAATATTTTAGCGCCAGTAGGTGAAGCATATTATGCATATATTGGTTATAGAGATTCTGGTATGTTAAATTCAAACTTTACATTCTATATACCTGTTTACGAAAATATGCCACTAACTGCATCTGCACATCCTGATTCAGTTGTAACACCATCTAATTATGATGGTACAGATATTGTATATTTAGATGATGTTAGTGATAGTGGAGTTACAGATATATTTAAAATAAGGTCTGGACCTGGAACAAATTACGATGTAATTGCTACAATAAGAGAAGATAGAGAAGGAGCAGAGGCTAGAAATAAATTTGTAAGAACACAAAAGGGAACAAATGGCTGGGATAGAATATTATTATCTGATGGCAGAGAAGGTTATGTATACCAATCATATGTTATGCAGTATAACTATGTACATATAGATAGTGTTAATTTTAATGAAGGAAATGTAACTTTAAAACTTGGTGAAACTAAAAATTTAGTATACAGTATAATACCAAATAATTCATATATTAAAACTGTATCATTTAAGAGTAGTAATAGTGGAATAGTAAGTGTAGATAGTGGGGGTAATATAACAGCTAATGGAATTGGTAGTGCAGATGTTACAGTGACAACATTAGATGGAAACAAAACTGCTACTTGTAAGGTAACAGTTGGAAGTATTAAAGCTACTAATATATCACTTCCAGCTAAAGAGTATTCAGTATTAAGTGGAAATTACATTAATTTAATTCCTACAATTGAACCAGACAACACAACAGATAATTCGTATGATATAGCGATTGAGGATAGTAATATTGCAATTGTGGAAAATGGAAAAATAAAAGGAATTAATGCTGGAAATACAAAAGTAACATTTACAACAAAAGATGGTTCTAATTTAAGCTTTAGTATTACACTAAAAGTTGTAGGTAGTGTAGATGTAAAATTTGATGAGAGTTTGACTGTAAATGATGGCTATGTTAGCAATATAGTTTTATCGACAAATGTAGAAGAATTAAAACAAAAAATTAAAACAGATAATAGGATAAGAATATTAGATAAAAATAGGACAGAGAAAAATAATGAAGCTATTATTGGTACAGGAGATATAATTCAAATATTAGATGAAAATAGTAGTTTGATAGAATACTCAGTAGTAATATATGGTGATGTAAATGGTGATGGTATAATAAGTGCAACAGATTATGTACTTATAAAAAATCATATAATGGATGTTTCTAAATTGCAAGGAATAAGTAATCTTGCAGCAGATAAAAACAATGATGGTGTGATAAGTGCAGTAGATTATGTTTTAGTGAAAAATTACATAATGGAAGATTAATAGGAGAGATATATGAAAAAAATTATAATGAATTTAAGTAGGATATTTGCTATGTTAGCAATAGTTATAGTATTAAATATTCAGAATATATATGCATCTTCGTTTAGTGCAAGAGCAAATACTAATACAATTACAGTTGGAGGAACATTTTCAATTACAATTTCTGGTGCAAATTTAGCTGGAAGATTTGATTTTTCTTCAAGTGATAATGTAAGTTTAAGTGCAACTTCTGCTTGGATTGAGGGAAATGACTATGTGCTAACATGTACAGGTAATTTAGCAGGAGCAGCTACAGTTACAATAAATGCTACAAATGTTGCATCATCTACTGATGCAACAGCAGTAACTGGTAGTCAGACTGTATCAGTTAATATAAAAGAAAAAGTTATTGAAAATACTCAGCAACCAGCAGTAAATACACCACCAGTGCAAAATGCACCAACTAATAATACAACTTCTAGTAATAAAAATACAAAAACTAGTGCTAATACTTATCTTAGTAAACTTGTAATGGGGTATGAGGGACTTACTCCTAACTTTAATAAAGAGGTAACTAATTATTCGATTACAGTACCTACCTCAGTTACTAGTCTTAATATGACAGTTGCAACTGAAGATGTTAAGTCAAAATATTGGATAAGTGGAGATGAAAATTTACAAATTGGCAATAATAAAGTTACTGTTACAGTAACTGCAACAGATGGTTCTCAAAGAGTATATAGTATAAATGTTGTAAGAGCTGAAAATGAGGAAAAAGCAAATGCGTATCTTGAAAGTATAGTTACAGATTATGGCACATTTTCGCCTGAATTTGTATCAGAACAATTAGAATATGATTTAGGAGTTATATCAAAGGATATTACAAAATTACAAGTATTAGCTTTTCCAAAAGATCCAAATGCAAAAGTTGAGGTAAAGGGAAATGACGATTTACAATATGGCGAAAATACAATTACGATTTTAGTAACTGCCCCAGATGGAACTACACAAAATAATTATATACTAAAACTTGTAAGAGAGGGGTCAGATACAACTATACAAGATGATAATTTAGATGAAGAATTTAATTCATATCAAAATATAGATGATTTACCTGAATATGAGATGTCATTTATTGAGAGGGCAAAAATTGCATTAAAAAATAATTTATTAGATGTATTATTATTGTCACTTGTACTTACACTATTTGCACAAGTATTATATTACTATATTAAAAATAGAAAATTAAAGGTTGCATATAATGCTGATAATGATATAGAAGTAGATGACAAGCAAGGAGAGGACATTTATAGCAAATTTAGTGTAGATACAAATGAAATTGAAAATCAAGATGCAGAAATGAAAGATGATTATAACGCTGATAATAAATTTGAAAGTTTAGAAAGTACTGAAATTAAACCGCCAAGAAGAAGGCTTAGAAGAGATGGTTTTAATGAGGATATATTTGATAAAAAAGATGATGAGTGGAAGGATTAATATATAAAGATAGCTAGAGTAAAATTTAGCTATCTTTTTTAGTGTGCCGTGCATGGCATATATCTAGTGGTGAAAGTCCAATACACGCGTAGGTATCGACGAAGTGTTAGGGAAGCACAAAG
>CAOKPF010000067.1 GCA_948470565.1 uncultured Clostridium sp. | reverse complement strand
TCTTAATACTTTTTAATTTGATTTTTTTAGTAGTTATTAATTCGCTAATCAACATGTATTATTGAAAATTCGTATATTTCATGCCATTCATTACAATTTCCTAATAAGCCTATAAATGTTAACATTATTATATTTTCTATCGGATGATATGATATATCTGCTCTGTAATCTACTATTCCATATTTTATATCTACTGTTAGTTCTTCTAAAAATGTTAATGGGATTTCTGTTACATCTATATTTAATGACATTTCCTTTATTTGTTTTCCTATTTCCTCTAATAATTTTGACTTTTTTCCCATATATCTTTTCTCCTTTTTCTTTTATTATATCACATATTTTTTATTTTTCACCCCTCAAACGCACTAAACGCGATTTTATCCTGATCATTTTACATAAAACATTGACTTTTTTTAGATTTTATTATATAATAAAATAACTTAAAACAGATTTAATTTTTAATAAAAGAAAGGAGAATGTTTTATATGAAAAACAGTAAAAGCGTTCAAAGCAAGTGGGAAAAACTCCTTATTTATATGCCTATTAAGTGTATATATTTTATAGCAATATGCGCATCTTTAGCAGTTGCAATTATTTGTATACTATTTTGTATTAAAAATCTTAACCATGATAATAATAAAATAGAATATATTATTTTAGAAGTTATGCTGATACTTTTATCTACTGCATTTACATATTTTAAGGTATTAGATATATTAAAAATTTCAGACAAATTTTTAGCACAAATACAACAAAAAAATGATCCACTAATTCTACTTGAAAATTGCGAAAAATTATGCAAACCAAATAATATATTTTATAAAAAACTTATATTAAATATATTAAAAAACGAAGGTATTACATATTGGGCAAAACTGGATATAAATAAAAACATATCCTTTATGGTTTTAGATAAACGTGCTACATGTGTATACGTACAAACATATAAAATAGATGACTATAATATTTCTTATTATTTTAATACCAAAAAGGAACTTTCACAATGTGAATTCATCGAATGTATTCCAAACAAAGTTTGGAAAAGAGGATCATTTCCTCAATTTGTATTTGAAATTGAAAAAAATTTAGGACTTAGTTATATTGCAACACTGGACAAAAGGAAAAATGTTAATTTAATAGTAAAAAATAGAGATAATGAAATAGTTTCTGAATGGATAATAACAGATTATATGGAATTTAGAGAATTATTTTTAATACAGTCCTAGATATTTATAAGTATAGAGAACTATAAAAAGTCATTTGTAAACAACTTTTTATAGTTTCACTATATTTATTTTCTATTAATTTTAAATACTTGACTATTAATACTCTATTTCTAATTATTGTATAATTTTCAAGACCATTATATCTTAAATTACAATTTATTCTAATCTACTCTCATTAATGTTTACAGAAAATATACACTTTATAAATTTATTATTTAAATTATCTTTTATATTTACTTTTAGCATCAAACAAAATTTCTCTATCATAATATTTTGCTTATCCGTTATCATATTCAAATTTTAAGTAATAATGTGATTTTACTAGTTATGTCATAATTATAAATTTCATATCATAATTAATATTTATTTATGGAATGCCTCAATTTTTTATATTATCAACTAATTAGTTTTTGTTTTTTGATAGTATTCTAAATATTAAACGTATAGCATATATTAAAATATAGTATAAAGCAACAAATATTGCTATAACACCACTTGCATGTTTAATATACTCATGATATCCCGTTATTATATTAACTACAAGAAATACAACTAGTATAACAAATCCACATATATTTATTATATACTTTTTATTAGATAATAATATACCAATCAAAAAAGTAAATAATGCTTGATATAAAAAACTTGTAATACTTGGTCCTACTCCTGCAAAAATAATAAGAAATATAACTGATAATACATATAGGATAAACGGTATCATTAACATAATATCAACTTTTTTTATAAATTCTAAAATTCTTTTCAAATTAATCACTCCTATCAAAATCCATTTTTCATAGACTTAAATATTGAGACACTCCATAAATAAATATTAACTACAAAGTATATTAAAAATAAGAGAGCCTTAAAAATAATAGACTCTCTAAAAATGATATATTTCTTAATTCAATGAGTACTACCTTAATTGGACTATTTTGTATATAAATATAGTCCATATACAATAAAATTTTTCTTTCGCATTTTACACTTTTGATAATTAAATAATTTAGAATTATGTATATCCACAGAAAAAATATTAACATCTTTATCGCTTAATAAAGCAAAATTTAATTTATCATCATATACAAGAGCATTAGAAAAGAAATCTTCTTCAAAATTAGGCATTTTTATATTATCATCATGAGAAATTTTATCAGCTATTATAGTATTGGAAATCTCATCTAAAGACTCAATATATATGTTATTTTTTGTAAATGATACTATAGATATAACATTATTTATACATGTTATGTCTTGAGCATTATAACTTAATTTATATTTACTTATTTTTTTAGTACTTTTTTCATATCTAACTAAATAATAAATATTTTCTTTATCTCTACAAACAACATAAAAACTTCCATTACAAAACTCTATTCTACTTGCAAAAATCTCATAATCAAACTTTTTTGTGATATTAAAAAATACCTCATTTAAATTCAATTTGTTATAAGATACATTATCATTTAAGTCCAAACTATATATACCATTATTCAAATAAAACCTAACTTTTCCATCTATAAACTCAACTTTTTTTGAAAATGATAAATCTGGATAAGTGCTGTTATTGTTAATAACTATATCTGACAATTTAATAAATTTATAATTGCCATTATTACAAATTACAAGATTCCAACAATAAGGCTCACTAACAATATTTTGCAATAAATAGTATTTCTTATCCTTATATTGATAATATAAGGATACATAACCATTTTCTTCTAAAAATTTTGTATTTGTTTCATATCCTATTGATAATAAATAGTTGTCCAATTCTGAAGTATCACAAAAACCAGTAGTAACCCTTACATCTCTTTTACTCTTGTTCTTTATTCCATCTTTAGAACACTCAATTGAAAAAGAACTATCAAAATCCTCCTCCATATTCATATACGTAATATTGATACCTAAATTATCATTACTTCCAAATACATCCTCATATTTTACAACTTCCTTAGTTTTAGAATAAATAACAGTAGCAGCCAAAACTGCTACTGTCATTATTAAAATCAAGCAGGAAGTCATAATCAAAATATTATTCCGTTTTTTCATTGATTACAAATTCCTTTCTTAAATTTAATCAATATCCCATTTATGTTCTCCTGGCCATTGAAAAGAATATCTAAGCCTTAACTTTTTATCCTCAACAAGATCTTTTGGAATAACAGTTGCACTAAGTGGATTTCCTAAAATGATATTTTTATCATCATACTTTTGCTGAGCATAAGCTTTATACACGAGTGTTGCACAATTTACAGTTGATGTACTAACTTTTAATGCTAATGGTGCATACTCATATCCAAGCAAATTAGCAACTGCATAATCAGCTGCACAAACCATATTAATCTGATCAACAGGCCCATTATCTGTTGCTGATACATCATAAATCTTTAAAGTTTTAACACTCTGCCAATAAGCATCTCCTTCAAGATTGTATATATCACTATAAGTAGTTCTCCATGCAGAAGGATTCATACTTCCAGGTCCTCTGTGCTCAATAGTACTTCTATCCCAGCTTGCTACTGTGTATACCAGCGCAGCATGACCATGATTAACATTTAATGTATCACCATCTTTTGTAATCCAAATAGATCCCTTAAAGGAATTTGCAATTGCAAGCTCTAAACCAGAGCGCTCCATAGAATGCTCATTACTTGCTAACTGTATACCATTCTCAGCTGCTGATTGATTTTCCACATCAGTCGATAACTCATAATACATATCCTCAAGCCGCTTTAACTCTTCATCATCAACTGTATTCAAAACATCTTGTGTAACTCCAAAAATCTGCTCTCTAGTTGGCTTTTCATACGCATATGCAACAGTACACGTAGAACCAACTAAAATCATCATCATTAAAATTGAAATTATTCTCCTCATAATATAAGCTCCTTTCAGATTTTTTAGTAGCATAAATTTTTACAAGGTGCCCGTATCCAGCTCATATTTTCCTCCTTATTAATTATTTTAATTTTATATTAATAAAACTAGTTCACACTTTCGTATTACAATTATATAAAACTACTTTTTCTTTTACAACTCATTCTTGTTTTTTCGACAAATACTGACAAAACTAGACAAAATATTAAAAAAATATATAACTTAATAATACTAAATAATAAAGATAATAGAAAACTAAATATTAAATAAAATAATGTTGAAAAATATAATAAAAACCTTTTCATATTAAAATGCTGTAATATTATATTAATAAATAGACATGAAAAAAGAACTCATACTTAATCTTATGAATTCTTACTCTATTATAAATCTTTTTAATTCTTTATTTTTTACTGTTCCAAGACCTTTATACCTTAAATTACAATATATTCTAACTATACTTTCAGTTGTATTTGTCTCAAGTATGACACCATTTAAAAATTTATTATATAAATTATCATCTAAATTTATTTTCTTAGTATCAGAATAATATTTTTCTATGGTAATAATCTTGCTTATCATATCATCATATTCAAGTTTTAAATAATCATATAATGCAATACTTTCTTTAATATTGAACTTACCAGTTCTTACCCTTCTCAAATCAGTCATTATTGCGCCACAGCCTATTTTCTTTCCTATATCATTTACTAAACTTCTTATATATGTTCCTTTAGTACATATTACATTAAAACTTACCTCTCTTGTATGCAAATTCACATTAATATCATATATGTCAAAAATTTCAATTTCACGAGGTTTAAGTTCAACTGATTTTCCCTCTCTTGCATAAGAATATGCCCTTTTTCCATCTATTCTAATAGCACTATACATAGGTGGAACTTGCATTTGTTTACCAATAAATCTTTTAGTTCTTTCTTTTATATATATTTCATCTTTATTTACTACACTAGCAAATGTAATTCTACCAGTTACATCATAGGTATCAGTTTCAACACCAAGTAACATTTTTACACTATATTCTTTTATTTCACTAGTAAGATAATTAGTAAGCTTTGTTGCCTCGCCTATACATATAGGTAGTACACCTGTTGCTAAAGGATCAAGTGTACCTGTATGACCAACTTTTACGTTTGGAAATATTTTCCTCATTATATCTACTACATCATGCGACGTTATACCTTGAGGTTTATCTATGTTGATTATCCCATTAGGTATATGAGGTATTAACATTTTAACATCACCCTAACCATATCTAATAACTCTTTTTTTGATGTTTCTAAGTCTTTTGGCATAGTATATCCAGAAGCTCTTTCATGACCTCCACCACCAAAAGCAATTGCAATTTTAGATACATCTACTATTCCTCCTGAACGAAGACTAGCCTTATTTGAACCATCACTTTTTTGTCTTACATACACTGCAACCTCAGTCCCCTCAACCATTCTTAAATAATTAGTCATCCCCTCTGCATCCTCTTCATCAAGTCCTAATGAATTTATAGTATTATAATCTATATATGAATATCTTAATTTTCCATTAAAGTATACTTCCATATTTTCAATAGTTTTAGCTATTAATTTTAATTTTGCCTCTTTTATTGTATCATTTATTTTCTTACATATATCTGAAAAATTAACTCCAATATCAATAAGCTCTGCAACAATTCTTAATGTTGAAGATTTAGTTGAAGAATAATTAAAACTTCCAGTATCTGTAAGTAATCCTGTGTATAAATATGTGGCCATATCTATATCTATATTTACTCCTATTTCTTTTAAAAAACTATATGCAAGCTCAGATGCAGCAGGAAGTTCTTCATCTATAATATTTATATCTCCATAAGGCAATATCTTTTTATGATGGTCTATCATAATTATTTTTTTTGCCTTATAAAAATCTTCATTAGATATACTAAGTCTATCTATTCCACTAGCATCTGTACATATAAGTAAATCATAGTTTTCACATTCTACACTAGATATCGCCTCATCTATTCTTGGTAAAAATTTAAATGTATCTGAACATTTAGGCATTATTACTTTTACCTCTTTACCTAATTGTTTAAGCCCTAGGTAAATTGAAAAAGAAGAACCGATGGCATCACCATCAGGATTTTGATGTGATACTACAAAAACAGTATTTGAGTTATCTACTAAATCTTTTACCCCTTCAAACATAAAATTCACTCCTTAATTTTCATTATCATGTTCAATTACTTTAGAGATTACTTTATCCATATGATCTCCATATTCTATTGAATCATCTAAGACAAAAGTAAGAGATGGTATATTCCTATACTTAACCTTTCTTCCAAGCTCAGTTCTTATATAACCACTTGCCTTCTTCAATGCATCTATTACTTTTTGTTTATTCCCTCTACCAAATATACTAACATATACTTTTGCATATTTTTGATCTGGAGTAATTTTTACATCAGTAACAGAAATTATTGTATCTGTTACTAATGGCTCTTTTACTTCATGCATAATAATATCACTTAATGCTACTTTTGTATCTTGTTCTAATCTTTCATGCCTTTGCATATATTACTCTCCTTTATCTTCTATCATCTCGAAACATTCAAAAATGTCTCCCTCTTTTATATCATTAAATTTTTCTAATCTTATTCCACATTCATAACCTTCATTTACTTCTTTTACATCATCTTTTTCTCTTTTTAATGAATCTATTTTTATTTCAAAAATTACAATAGAATCTCTAACTAGTCTTACTGTTGCACCTCTAACAATTTTACCAGATTTTACATAACAACCTGCAACAATACCTACACCTGTAATTTTAAACACTTTTCTTACTTCACAAGTACCATACATTATTTCTTTATACTTTTTAGGTGCCATACCCTTTAGCGCAACTTCAACATCTTCAATTGCATCATAAATTACTCTATATAACCTTAAATCAACTTTTTCTTTTTCTGCCTGTTTAGCAGCCTCTGCTTCTGGTCTTACATTAAATCCTATAATTATTGCGTTTGATACACTTGCAAGTGTTACATCAGATTCTTTTATTCCACCAGTAGAAGCATGTAATATTCTTACTCTAACCTCATCATTAGAAAGTTTTTCTAATGATTCTTTCATAGCTTCAACAGAACCTTGAACATCTGCTTTTATAATTATATTTAAATCTTTTATCTTTCCTTGTTTTATTTGTCCAAATAAATCATCTAATGTTACTTTAGAACCTTTCTTAATTAAATCAATTCTATGCTCAGCTCTTCTTTTAGCGACCAATTGTTTTGCAACTTTTTCATTTTCTACTTCATAAAATACATCACCCGTATGTGGGACTTCTGATAATCCAATAATTTCTACTGGAGTTGATGGACCAGCAAATTTTACTTTTTTGCCTCTATCATCTTTCATAGCTCTAACTTTACCAATGATATCTCCTACAACTATTGTATCTCCAACATTTAATTCTCCTCTTTGAACAAGCATTGATACAACTGTACCTATATTTTTATCTAATCTTGCTTCTAATATTGTTCCTTTTGATTGCTTCTTTGGATTGGCTTTAAGTTCTTTCATATCAGCAACTAATAGTATCATTTCAAGTAAATTATCAATTCCCTCACCTGTCATAGCAGATATTGGAACACAAATAGTATCTCCACCCCATTCCTCTGCTACAAGTCCTACTTCTAATAACTCTTGCTTAACTTTATCTACATTTGCTGTTGGCTTATCAATCTTATTTATTGCTACTATTATAGATACTCCCGCAGCTTTAGCATGGTCTATAGCTTCAATTGTTTGAGGTTTTATTCCATCATCAGCAGCTACTACTATAATCGCAATATCGGTAACTTGAGCGCCCCTTGCCCTCATTGCAGTAAATGCTTCATGTCCTGGGGTATCTAAAAAGCAAATTTCTCTATCTTTACATTTTACTTTATATGCACCGATATGTTGTGTTATTCCACCTGCTTCACCTGCAACAACATCAGCTTTCCTTATTTTATCCAAAAGAGAAGTTTTTCCATGATCTACGTGTCCCATAACAACTACTATTGGTGGTCTTGGCATTAAATCTTCCTCTTTATCTTCGCTTTCATCAAACAATATATCCTCTTCAGTTACTTCTATTTTCTTTTCAGCTGTTATTCCAAATTCTCCTGCTACTAAAAATGCTGTATCAAAGTCTATTTCTTGATTTACAGTAGCCATTATACCTAGTGCAAATAATTTTTTTATAACTTCTGAAGCTTGTTTTTTTATACTTTCCGCAAATTCTTTTACAGTAATAATTTCAGGCAATTTTACTTCTGACATTGGTATAATTTTAGTTTGATTCATAGTTCTATTTTGTTTTTTAGGCTTAGACCCTTTTTTCTTAGCACTTGTCTTTCTAGAAGTATCGCTATCTCTTTCATATAAATCCAATAGTCCACTTGAAGAATCAACTTCCAATCCTCTAAGTTTTGTGGTAGAAACTCTTGATTGTCTTTCTCTTAATTTATTCTTATCTAACTTATCCTTTTTATTTTCTCCACCCTTATCGTTATTATACTTTCTTTTGTCTATGTTATTATTTGAATATTCTCTTACTTCTTTTTGCTCAGGAGCAGTAGAAGCTTCCTTTTTTATAAATTTATTAACCTGATAATTAGTATTATCAGTATTATTCTTTCTATAACCTGAATTATTGTTAAATCTTGCTGAATTATTATACCTATTATTATTTCCAACATTATTTACTCTATCATTTGATGTATTTTTGTTATAACCTGTTTTTGGAATTCTATTTCTATTTTTATCAAATTTCCTATTATCAGAATTGTTATTTAGCTCAGAATTATTTCTACTTTCAAAATTTCTATTTCTGTTATTATAACTATGCCTATCCTTTGAGTTCTGTCTATTTCCGTCATTTCTATCATCATTTTTTCTATCATTATTTCTTTCTTGATAATCTTTTTTATTATTCTTAAAATTCTTATTGGAATTTCTATTAAATTGGTTAGTCTGCTTTAACTCTGATTTTTCTATATCTTTCATTACACTTATCTCTTCTTTTTCTACTCTACTTTCAATAATCTCTTCTTTTTTATTAGTACTAACATCTTTTTTTTCGTTAACATCTTCATACTTATTAGTTTTTTCAACTTTTGTATCTTCAACATGTTTCTCCACAGGTTTTCCATTTCTAGTTATAATCACATTAATATTCCTATTATTAGCAAATTTGTTATATGGCTTATTTCTTGAGTTCTTTTTATTGCTTCTATTATCATTTTGAGTTGATGTATGTTTTTGACTATTATCAACAATTTTATGTGATTTTTTTATATCACCACTAATACTTGTTGATATTTCTTCTATTTCATCTTTCTCACTATCTGTTTTTATTACTTTTACATTTCTTCTTATAATATGTACTTTTGATTGTTCCTCTACATTCTTTTTTGTGTCACTTTTTTTATTTGACATCTTTGAAAAATTACTCCTTACCTTATCTACATATTTATCTTCAATAACAGATAAATGTGATTTTACTTCAAATCCATTTTTTTTAAGAAACTCAATAACTTCATTATTAGTAATTCCAAGTTCCTTTGCTAATTCATGTACTTTCGTTTTTCCCAAATCTATCCCCCCAATTCCAATATATTTTCTACAACTTTTTTTAGACTATCACTATTAATACTTATTTTTACTTTCAATTTATTTTTACTTATTGCTTTTAAACAACGTTCTAAACACTCTTTATTATTACATATATATATTGACCTAGAATTTATTTTTTGCTTCTTATCTAAAATTGCATTTCCACAACTATCTGCAACAATTCTTAAGAGGTTTGCTTTTTCATATTTATTTTTGCATAATATGCAGCTTCTTATTGGCATTATAATCTCCTCTACTATATTATTCTACTATTACTTCTTTTATTTCTGTTTCAGTTTTTATATCTATTTTCCAATCTGTAAGTATAGCTGCAAGTCTAACATTTTGACCACCTGCACCTATTGCAAACGATAAGGCTTCATCAGGAACAACTACTGTTGCCTGTTTTTTCTCATCATTTAAGTCTATTGCAATTATTGGAGCAGGAGATAAAGCGTTTATAATGTAACTTGGGGCATCATCACTATATGGAACTACATCTATTCTTTCACCTTGCAATTCATCTATTATTGGTTGTATTCTCATTCCTTTTTTCCCAACTAAACTTCCAACAGGATCTATATTTTCATCATGAGAATATACAGATACTTTAGTTCTGCTACCTGCCTCTCTTGCTATATCTTTTATTTCAACAATTCCATCTATTACTTCTGGTACTTCTATCTCAAATAGCTTTCTTACAAATTCAGGAGATTTCCTTGATAATAATATTTTAGGACCAAATTTTCCCTCTGCTGATACAGCTGTTACATAAGCTCTTATCCTTTGATGTGTTTCTAACTTTTCACTTTTTACTTGCTCCTTTACAGGAATAAGTGCCTCTACTCTACCTAAATCAACTATTGTACCATATTTATCATTTCTTTGAACCTCTCCTACTATTATCTGTCCTTCTTTATCACTATATTGTGTATATACTAAATCTCTTTCAGCCTCTCTTAACCTTTGTACAATTATTTGTTTTCCAGCAACTGCAGCTATTCTACCAAAATTTTTAGGTGTAACTTCTATATTTACAGTATCACCAATTTTTGCTCTTTTTGTAATTACCTTTGCTTCATTTAAAGATATTTGTTTATTTTTATCCTCAACATCTTCAACCACTTCTTTTACAGCATATACTGCTATATTATGTTCATTTACATCTACAAGTATTGTTTCATTAGTATCATAATTTTTTTTATATGCAGCTTCTAATGCTAATTTTAATGAATCAATTAAATACTCCTTAGTTATTCCCTTTTCAGCATGCAATTGATCTATTGCATTGAATAATTCCTTTGAACTTATCTTTTCACTTTTCATTTTAACTCCCCCTAAAATTTCTTTAATTTATTTATATTTACATCATTTTTTCCACCAAGTTCACTACTAAAATCATATATAGTATGTGCAGATGCAATATCTTTTAGAAAAAATTCATAGTTTTTCTCACTACATTTTAATGTAATTTTCTCACTTTCACTATCAAAACTTTCAAGAATTCCTGTAAATTCTTTTCCATATTCATTTTTCTTATACAATTTTATATATACCTCACTTCCAAGATATTTTTCATATAATCTGCTTGTTTTTAATTGTCTTTCTAATCCTGGTGATGATACTTCTAAAACATACTCTTGTGAAATGTGTTTATCAATATCATCTTCAACACTCCTACTTATAGTTTCACAATCATCAATACTTACTGTTCCTTCATTTCTGTCAATTACAATACGTAATATGTTTTGACTGCCTTCTTTTACAAATTCAATATACTCGATTTCAAAACCTTGCGCTTCTATTTTATCATTTACTATTTCCTCTACTACTTTTTCAATTTTTATTTTCAACTCTTATCCTCCGTATCTAAACAGAAGTGAGAGGATTTTGTACCCTCTCACTCGTAATTCAATACAAATATTATACTACAAATATATTTACAATGCAACAATTTTATCAAAATTTCCAGGGAAATTTAATCAAATTTATTGCTTTGTAACACAAATGAAATATTTAAAAAATGTAAAATATACATTGAGTTTGCAAAATACTAGGAAATTTTTGAGTTT
>CAOKPF010000066.1 GCA_948470565.1 uncultured Clostridium sp. | reverse complement strand
GTGTGAGAGGGGATGAAAATTTTATTTATTAAAATTTTCTACTCTACTCGATTTAGGAGGGATTTTATGAATAAGACAGTTTTAGTAACTGGTGGTGCAAAGGGAATTGGTAGACAAATTGTTATTGATTTTGCAAAACTTGGATATAATGTTTGTATAAATTATAATACATCAGAAATGCAAGCAAAACAACTTGTGAAAGAATTATCTAATTATAATATAATAACATATAAATGTGATATAAAAGATAGAGTTAAAGTAGATAATATGGTAGATTATGTAATTACTAATTTTGGTGGAATTGATATCTTAGTAAATAATGCAGGAATAGCTCAATATAAATTATTTACTGATTTAACTTCCGACGATATGGAAAATATGGTGAATACTAGTATAATTGGTACATTTAATGTAACTCAATCTGTTTTAAAGAAAAGTATGATAAAGAAAAATAGTGGTAGAATAATAAATATTTCATCTATTTGGGGAATGGTTGGCGCTTCGTGTGAGGTGGCATATTCGACCGTAAAGGCAGGAATAATTGGTTTTACTAAGTCGCTTGCAAAAGAACTTAGCATGTCTAATATAACTGTAAATTCGGTGGCTCCTGGAGTTATAGAGACTGATATGATAAAAGGTTTTAATAATGATGAAATTACAGAAATAAAAAATGAAATTCCACAAAATAGAATTGGTACAGTAAAAGATGTTTCAAATTGTGTATTATTTCTAGCTTCTGATACATCTTCATATATAACTGGACAAGTTATTTCTCCAAATGGTGGAATAGTAATGTAAAAAAATCCCCACACAAGCAAGTTAAAGCAAGTGTGGAGGTTTTTTTAAAGATTTAGTGCATTAATAATTTTGTCCAGAATAGTATTATAATCTGGCAATTTTTTCATAAGTACTATATTTATGTTCTCATTTATTATATTTTCTTCTGTAAAATCGTTAATTTTTAATATAGTATCTTTTGTTTCATTTAATATATCTATGTCAAAAAATACGTGCATTAGAAGAAATTCTTCAAGTCCAGAATTTCCTTTAAAAATTAAGTGTAGACGATTAAATCCGTCGTCATTTATTTGAACGTTAATTTTTGCTTTAACATTTTTATCTAAATGTAGCATATTATTTACATATTCTTCTAAATTTTCTGGAAGAGATTTTAAAAAATCAACTTCGTTAAAGAACTCTAATTCAGGTAGTATTTTTTTTAAAATTTCTTCCCGAACTTCCATTTTAGTATTCATATTAATTCCTCCTTTATAATATATTATATAGTTATATTATAACATATTTTACATAAAAATACAATAAAAGTGAAATATTGATACAAAATAGTAAAAAAATATGAATTGGTTAACTATAAGTTTAAAATTGTAATTTTATATAGTATAAATATTAATAGAATAAAGAAATATATATAATCAAATTCATACAGAATAAATTGTCATAAAACAAAATATTCCTTGTAAATGCATACTTTGTATGATATAATTCATTTATAAATTTTAACAAGGGGGAAATAGAATGGAAAAATATGATTGGAATTTATTAGATATATATAGCGATAAAAGTGAAATTGAAATTGATATTAAAAAAGTAGAACAATTATGCTTAGAGATAGAAAAATATAAGGGAAAGCTTTCAGTATCTTCAGAAAATATGTATGAATGTTACAGTAAATTAGAAACACTGGAAGTATTATTACTTAAAGTTTGTG
Source organism: uncultured Clostridium sp. (assembly GCA_948470565.1). Taxonomy (GTDB): domain Bacteria; phylum Bacillota; class Clostridia; order TANB77; family CAG-465; genus CAG-465. Next base: position 10,172 of record CAOKPF010000066.1, on the reverse strand, counting down.
CATATGCAATGTTAAAACATCATCAAAATATGGCAGAACCAGAGAATTTAAAACTGTATAAAGATACACAATTACTAGAAAGTAAAATATCATCAAGATTATCGTTTATAACACCAGAAGTGTCTGATATAGATGATGATGTTTTAAGGAAGTTTTTAGAAGAAAATAGTAAATTAAAAGAATATAGTAGAATTATAGAGAAAATAATTAAGTATAAAAAACATATTTTAAATAAAGAGGGGAAATATATTGTATCAAGATTATCAGAAGTTCTAAATTCTATGGATAATATATATACAATGTTATCTGATGTAGATTTTAAATTTGGTAGTTTCAAAGTAGATGGAAAAAAATATGATGTAACACATGGTAAATATATTAGCCTTCTTTCATCAGAAAATGTAGAAGTAAGAAAAAAAGCATTTGAAAGTATGTATGAAGAGTATAAAAAATACATAAATACAATAACCGAGTTGTATCTTACATCAGTAAAAAAGAACGTAATAATTAGTAATTTAGAAAACTATTCATCTTCACTTGAAAGTGCAGTAGAAAGTGATGATTCTACGGTATCTGTTTATGATAATTTGATAAAAAGTGTCAATAATAATTTAAACTTAAATTATAGATATATGAAATTAAAAAAGAAATTATTAAAATTAGATAAAATGCATATGTATGATGTTTATGTAAATGCCTTAGATGAAAATAAGACAAAAATTACATATGATGAAAGTAAAGAAATTATAAAATCCGCATTAGAAGTATATGGAAAAGATTATATAGATGTAATTAATAGAGCTTTTGAGGAGGGCTGGATTGACGTATATGAGAAGGAAAATAAAAATAGTGGAGCGTATAGTATGGGAGTATATGGAATTCATCCATATATATTAGCAAATTATTCTGATGATATTGAAGCTGTAAGTACAATTGCACATGAATTAGGACATACAATGCATTCATACTTTGCCTCTAATGAGCAAAATTATTTTAATTCAGAGTACACAATATTAGTAGCGGAGGTAGCCTCAACAGTAAATGAAATTTTACTTAGTGAATATTTGATAAATAAAGAAACTAATAAAATGAAAAAAGCTTCTCTTATAAATAATCAGCTAGATAGAGTTAGAGCAACATTAATAAGACAGACTATGTTTGCTGAATTTGAAAAAATAGTGCATGAAAAGGTAGAACAAGAAATATCTCTTACAGCAGATGATTTATGTGATATTTACTATGAATTAAACAAAAAATATTTTGGTGAAGATGTTATAAGCGATGAATATATAAGGTATGAATGGGCAAGAATACCACATTTTTATAGAGATTTTTATGTATATAAATATGCAACAGGTATATCATCTGCAATATCAATAGCAACTAAAATATTATCAGGAAAATCTGGATATGTTAATCGTTATATAGATATGTTAAAACAAGGTGGAGCTAAGGACTCTCTTGATTTGCTAAGAAGTGTAGATGTAGATTTGGAAACAGAAGAACCCGTTAATGATGCATTTTTATATTTTGAGAAGAAATTAAATGAATTAGAGGAACTTTTAAAGTAAAATGGAAAATCAATCCTTAAAACTATGTAACAAAGAGAGATTAAAAAATTATATTACAATAAATTTGCATAATATAGTAGACTATGTTATGGTAGGGTTATTAATATTACAGTCACTAAAAAAAGGTGGATTTTATAAATCAGATTGTATTTTTGTAAATTTATTAGTTACTTTTATTGGGGTTATATACATTACATATTGCGAATATATTCGTGTAAAAGAAAAAAAAGTAAATAGAATAGATATAGTAGGTATACTCATGCTATGTCTATCCTTATTTTATATATTACCAATACTTAGTAATAATTATGCTAATCTATCAGATGCTATTTTTGAAATGATAAGATATTTTGATATGTATATAATATACAAAATAGTGAAAAATTCTAATAATAAAAGAATATACTTGTATTCACTGGTTGTAATTAGCATAATTCAGTTTATATTAGCAATAGATAGCCTTGGTAATAGATATTTTGAACCATTACTAGAAATATTTTCATCGGGTTATTTAGATGATTTGCAGGGGCGTATTTCTGGTACATTTCAATATGCTAATGTACTTGCAATTCTTTTTGCAATGTCTGTACTTATAATATTAGAAAAAATTCATGAATATACTAGGATAAAAAAATATTTGGCAATTAGTATATTGTATATATGCTTATTTGGAATACTTCTTACTGGAACAAGATCTGTAATTGTGATATTATTATGCACATTAGTAGTATATTTATTTTACAAGAAAAATTACATATTTGAAACAATATTAGTTATTTTTGAATGTTTTTATAGTTTAATTTCAGTTAATATTTTATTTAATTTTGAAAATATGTATATAGTTGTAGCTATATTATATTTAGTTAATTATATATATGTAATTTTACTATCAAAAATATATAATGTAATAAAGTTAAAAGTTATAAATAAGTATGATTTTTTTAAAGTTCATAAAAAGTACATAGGTATATATGTAGCAATATTGTGTATATTGCTAATTGTTATATATATGATTATTGCTTTTAATATGACAATACCATTATATTTTGATGATACCAATAAAGTATCAGATGTGGTAAATATATATAATGTTAAATTAGGAAGTAAAAATAATATATCATTTAATGTAGATACATACAATGAAGATACCAGATATAAAATATCAGTAATTGAGGTAGATAATAATTTTAATTCTAAAATAATTAGTCAAATACATTATTATGATACTATAACTAATAAATTTAATCTTGATATAGATATACTTAATAATACGAAATATATACAATTATTAATTGAATGTCAAAAGGGAAGCTTTAGTATAGAAAATATAAATATAAATGGAAAAGCAAAAAGTATAAATTATAGGATTATTCCTAAAAAATTAGTTGTAAGAATGGAGGAGCTAATAAATGGTTCTACAAGTGGTAGGGATAGACTTTTCTATGTAAAAGATTCACTAAAAATTACATTTGATAGCTGGAAGAACTTGTTTTTCGGTGTTGGCGGTGAAGGCTTTCAAAATATGTATGATATGTATAAAACATTTGATTATACATCTACCGAGCTCCATAACTCTTTTTTACAAATAATGTTAGAGGCAGGAATTTTTGCGTTTATTGATATACTTGTTATAATAATATATACACTAAAAAAATCAAACAGAGATAAGATATTAGAAAAATGTTTACTTTTGATGTTATGTATACATTCTTTTATTGATCTTAACTTTTCATATTTCTTTATGATTATGGCATTTTCAATGATTATTGCTTGCATGAATATAGCTACATGTAAAGTAAATAATAAGCGTGGAGATATAATTTATTTAGCAGAATATATTGTATTGTATATAGTTTCATTGATTGTAATTATAGTATTAATTAGAGCAAATATTGCCTATTATATGTATATACCTAAATATTCAGAGAAAAATACTTCCGTTGAAACAGAAAAAGAAGTTATAGAACTACTTACAAAAAGAGTAAATTTAGACTTTGTAGAAATTAGTTATTTAGAAAGTTTAATTGAAGAATATGAAATATACATAACTTATCTTGATAGTGAAAATGAAAAAAATATAGCTATTGAAAATATGAAAGAATATATTGATAGAATTGCTAGATATAGTAAGTATAAAAAAAGTGATAAAATTAAAGTATTAAAATATTATTCTGAAAATATTGATAATTTAGTAAGTTTGTACTATGCAAATGATGTAGAATATGGATATAATATATGGTGCAATTATATTAAAAATTGTATATATAATATGAAACAAGAATATTATTATGGGAATTATTTGAAACGAAATTTTGAGCAAATATATGAAATAATAGATAAATAATTGTAAATAAAAGGCACTGTAAAAAAAGTCATATTATTGTAAATTATAACAATAAAAATCATTGAAAATACATGTGTAAATTCAATGATTTTTTATTTTTTTTACACATTCTTTTATTTGTTACTTAAATGATATTTTATTTTTTTCGTGACAATTATATTGTTGAATGATATAATTGTGTAAAATTAAAAAGGAGGAAAAATGAAAAATATTATAATTTTAGGAGCAGCTAGATCAGGAAAATCTACGCTTGCACATATGTTACATGAAAAATACAATTATTCTGTAATTTCTATAGATTCGTTTGTAAGTGCATTGCGTGACGCTTTTCCAGATTTAGGAATTACCCATTCAAATACTGAGAATAAATTTAAATTATTGCCACATTTTGTTTATTCATATATGAAGAAAATAATAAAAGAATATCCTAATGAAAATTTTGTTTTAGAAGGTTGGCATGTATTTCCAAGTGATATATATAAATTATTTTATAATGAAAATATTGAAATAATTTGTTTAGGATATACAAAAATTAGCTGTGATGAGGCTTTAAAATTGGTGAGAATAAATGAAAAAAGTAATAGCTATACTAAATCTATGAGTGATGATAAAGTAAGAGAACTGATTTCTAATCATATACAATATAGTAAAATATTAAATGAGCAATGTAGAAATAATAATATAAAATATTATGATACATCATTTAATAGAAATAATGTATTAAATGATATATTAAAAGAATTGTTTTACTTGACTTAAGTTGAAATGTATGGTACAATTTTTTCAAAAATTTAAATATATAACTGTTAGTATAGTTATAGAATTTTAATATTTAGGAGGTGGATTGTACGTAATATATTTTGTAAAATATGTTTCGTAAGAAAATTTTTATGTTAGAAGTGAATAGTAGAATATGGAAAATAATATAATAGGAAAACATATAAAAAAATTACGGAAAGAACGAGGAATAAGTCAGAGAAAATTATCAAGTTTAAGTGGAGTTACGCAGACCAACATATGTAAAATTGAAAATGGTACAGACAGTTAGAAGTGTAAATGACTTAAATATGGCAATTAAAGACTTTGAACATTCTGCTTTTGAAATAGAAAAGGAAAATCGTTCACTTAAATATGAAATAGAACTAAAAGATAATGAAATTGGCAGTTTGAAAAAGGAATTATCTACTAAAGACAAGATTATTGATAAATTACAAACTGAAAGAGAAAAACTAAAAGATGAACTTCAAAAATTTAAAGGCTTTTGGCATAGTATTATGAGCCATTTTCATAAAAGACTTTGCTATGATAAAGATAATAACTATAAGATTGTTAGTGATGACCTATATAAAAACGGAATATTTGATAACAACAATAATGAAATTGCAAATAATATTGCTAGAAGAGTAACTATACCAGACGAAAACAAGCAAACCAAGAATAAAAATAAAAATAATGATATCAGATTTTAAAGGAGAAAAAATATTATGGAAGAAAATAAAGTTGAAAATGTAATAAATATAATTAAAGATATGGATATAATAGATAAATTAAGACTAGGAATATGTTTATCTACAAGTGATTGGGCAAATATTTATATAATAAAACTGAGATGTATGAAAAGTGTGATACTATGTTAAAAGAAGTTGATGAAGAATATAGAACTACTTTAATAAATTTTGCTAAATATAAACTTGTGATGTTTACAATGGCTAAAATAATGGAAATGGAACAAGTTGAACGAAATAAAGTGGTAATGTATTTATTTAATTTAGTTTAAATTTCTAATAATTCTAATTCAGAAATATAGTTGAAATAAATTAGAAAATACTATATACTATTATCAGTTAAGAAGAAGGGATAAAAAAATGAGAAATGTATTAGTAATAGCAGGTTCAGGGAAAGAAGCTTTTGGAAATGAAGAAATTGATTTATTAATTTCAAATATTGAACAAGACAATTCTAGAAGAATGTTATGTGTTGGTAATGGAGTTGAAAAAATAGAAAATGGAGCTATAGCAAGTAAATTAGAAGAAATATCGCAAAATGGAGACGATACTACAATTATAATACAAATGCATGGAACAGAAAAAGAAGGGCAATTTTATTTTATAAACGATGATTCTTATATAAGTTCTCGAGAATTATTTGAAATGGTAAATTCCAGATTTAAAGACAAGCCTGTTGATATAGTAATTGCATCATGCTATAGTGGAGCTTGTTTAAAAGATAAAGATTTATTGCCTAAAGGAAGTGTTGTTGGAGCTTTATCACAAGGAAATAAAACAACCGCTGGTAGTGATGTTAAAAATTTTATAGAAAGTCTATTAGGAGCTACTGATGAATTTACAACCTATAATTTAGTGAAATTATATTTGTGTGGATTAAAAAATAGAATTCCTCCAGAAATTGGAATTTCAGGTGAACAAGGTACTTTACAATTAGACGAATTACTTAGAAATTCTATAGGAAAAAAGATAGATAAAAGTAAAGTTATAAATTTATTGAAGGAAACTATAAGTGTAGAAGAAATTGAAGAATTAATTAATAAAATAGAAACTTCAAGAAATGAGTATGGTATTTATGCAGTAGAATATGGCAAAGCCATAGCTGTCTGTGCTACAAATGAATTCGGCAAAGACATAAATCATGAGAATTACAAATCAATGGAAAAAAATTCAAGAACTATGAGTCCAAGTTCTGCATATGGATTTTTTGAAACTGCGGATAGATATAGCACACCTATTAGAAGACAGTCGGCACTTAATTGGTCTAGAAGAATAATTGAAAATAGTAAAGATATGGATAAAGGAAAGGAAATGGAGTAATTTATGAATGGTCAATATGCTGAGGCATTAACAGAAGTTGATATGATATTAAAAATAATGCCAGAAGATATTATAAAAAAAATCCCATCATCGTTCTATAGTTATATTTCTAATAACAAATCAAGCTCATTTCAATCTAAGGCTATAGATGATATTTTTATAAAAGAAAATGAATTAATAGATGAAACCAAAGATATTTTATCATTAATATATAGATCTTATTTATGTGATGAAGGAACTAAAAATAAATTAGAAAAACAAGATTATTTAGAATTACGACAATATAATGAAGAATTAAATAGAAAATATAGTGCAGAAAATTTATTTAAAAAAGATACATTGAGAGCTAATATAAATGAAGATATTAAAGAAATAGGCTTAATTGAATTAGAAAATGAAAAATGGTATAAAAAAATATTAAACATAATAAAGAAGTTATTTTTTAATAAATAATCAGTGCATTGAATTTATGAATATTTTTCACAAATATGTATAAAATTTCATATAAATTTGTTGCAATGTATAAAAGGTATGATATACTTTAGTAAATTGATACAAATATCAATCAATTTATTGTTTTTACTTTAACATAACATTTATAAACTTTCAAGTAGTTTTAAATAAATTTTTTATGATTATTGATAAAAATATAAATTTATGGTATTCTTTAAACATATAATAAGGAGCGAAAATGGAAATAAAAAATGATGAAAACAATAATTTAATGATAGAAAATAAAAGATTATTAAAATTTTTAAATGAGCCTACAAAAAGATTAAACGGAAAAATGCCTAAAATTATGCAAGCTTTTGTAGAATTTTATGGTTTAGGCAAATTAGAACATATTAAAGAAAAATTTTCAAATATGATTGCAGTATGTGATATAAAACCAAGTATTTATAAAACGACTGTTCACAATATTGAAAAAAATTTCAATACTATTATAGAGAACTTATTTTTAGAAGAAATTGAACAAATTACTGATAATAATAATGAAAACTTTAAGAAAAGAATTAGCTATTTTAGTTACTTAGATGATTTCTTTTTATATTTTTTAGATAGAAATATAGAATTAAGAAAATATGCGATTATTTTTTTAAAACAAATAGGATATAATGATATATGCGAATCCAATATAGAAGATATTCTAAATAATAATACCTTATTTGATGTAGAAAAATATTATCAAGCATATCAAAAATACCAAGTAAGAAAAGAAAAAATTGAAAGCATACTGCAACCATATTTGCAGAAAGTACATCAGCTAGATGAACTTGAACAAAAAATAACTCTTGAATATGGTGTATCGTTTTTTACTGGTTATGAAGATCTTACTGAAGAAGATTTAAAATTACAAGAGAAAATGCTAGCAGAATATTATGAACATATAGAAGATTTTACTGAGCATCGAGAACAAATAAAAAATTTAAATCTAATATCAAAAGATACTAGCTATACATATAAAAGCATTGAAGGAGAAGAAACATATTGTGTGCCAAATGCTATTATTAAAAATAATAAAGTACTTCCATTTCCAATAGTTAATATTAATTTACAACCTATGAGTAATAGCATGGACGAGATTATTATTCATGAATTAAACCATATGTATGAATTGGTATTTAAAAATGAGAGTGAACAGAATTTATTTTTGTTTCGGGATATGATACAGTTACTTGCTCAAAGAAAGTAGAAATAGACCAAAAATATATAGATTATTCTAAAAAGCGAGATATAGAGATTTTTAATGAAGCTATAAATGATTATATTGCTCATAAAATCACAGAGATATTGCACAAAAATGGTTACTATATATTTGAAAATGCATATACAACAGTAAATACAAGTACATATGAATATTTGATGCCATTTATTTCAAGATTTTTTGAAGAAAATAAAATGGAAATTTTAAAAAGTAGAGAAAATGGAGAAATAACACAATTATCGAATTATATTGGACAAGAAAATTTAAATAAATTTATAGAATTGATTAATAACTATTCAAATTACTGTAAAGGATTACTTATGCCAATAACAAGCGTAAATAATTATATAAGAGGTATTAAAGATGATGAAAACTTAAAAATGACAGAATATTTTATAAAAATGCATAGTATTTGTGATAACATTCAATCTTATAAAACAAAAGAATTTGATAAAGGGATTGATAGATAATCTTGCAAAATTAAAAATGTTTTATGTAGAAAAATAGCAGTTATCAACAAATTACATTATTTAGGAAGTAAAAAAGCAAATGAGAAACGCATTTGCTTTTTTAACAATTTACACATAAATCAATTCACTAAAAACAATTTCTTCAGCTTGTGCCTTAATAGAGTTCATAGTACCAACCCAATAAGGCATATCAGTATTTTTCATATCTTCAATTAAATCACTTTTAGATTTTAATTCACTAATAATCTGCCCAACTCTATTATCTGCTGTTTCTTGTATTTCTTTTAAATATGCATTTAATGTTCCGTCCATAATCATTATAGTATAATCAGCCTTTTTGTGTTCTTTCAAATATTTCAATCTTATTCTTCCATATTTATTTAAAACAATTTTTTCTTGTTTAGGCATTGCTAGGTTTGGTATATAATAATCTCCCTCTAAATGATATTCAATGCCTGTTCTTTCATCAATTTTTGTTTTTGGTAATTCATTATCCATAGTTTTTTTCCTCCTTTTAAAATCTTGTATCATTATTTCTCTTTTTATTCTTAGTTTGCTTGTTTTCATCTGGTATAGTTACTTTTCTAGCAATATTATTTGCAATTTCATTATCGTTGTTATCAAATATGCCATTTTTATATAGGTCATCACTTACAATTTTATAGTTATTATCTTTATCATAGCAAATTCTTTTGTGAAAATGGCTCATAATACTATGCCAAAAGCCTTTAAATTTCTGTAATTCTTGTTTTAGTTTTTCTTTTTCAGTTTGTAATTTGCTAATAATCTTGTCTTTAGTAGATAATTCCTTTTTCAAACTGCCAATTTCATTATCTTTTAGTTCTATTTCATATTTAAGTGAACGATTTTCCTTTTCTATTTCAAAAGCAGAATGCTCAAAATCTTTAATCGCCATATTTAAGTCATTTACACTTCTTACTGTCTGGGTTATATCTTTTACATGTTCTGTATAATTTTTAATTTTTTGGACATCTTCGTTTGAAATAACCATATTATTTTTATTCATCAAAGTAGGCTTTAAGTTGTCCAATATTTCTTTTATATCTTTGCTGGAATTATCAAGTTGTTTAGTTTGAGTATTTGCTTCCTTTAGTCTTTTTTCTCTAATTGCCTTTTTATTTCTCGATAATCTCCCATATCTTTAATATATATGTCTTGATTTCTACCTTTTTTCTTTTGTTTTAATTGTAGATTTGCATATAAAAAGATATAAAAAATGAAAGAAAAAATCAAATA
>CAOKPF010000065.1 GCA_948470565.1 uncultured Clostridium sp. | reverse complement strand
TCACATATTTTTTATTTTTCACCCCTCAAACGCACTAAACGCGATTTTATCCTGACATTTTAATTTACATAATTGCAAAATTATGTAATTTTATATACATATTTTTACTAGTACATTTAATATTTAACTTTTCTCTACGCAATAACATAATATGTAATTTTAATATTTTTTGTACTAAAAATTATATTAATTAATATATTTGTAATAAAGGATTTGAACATGGAGGTAAAAAATGAAAAAGGAAAATATTTATGAGAGCATATCATCAAGAACTAATGGTGATATATATATAGGAGTGGTAGGTCCTGTACGAACTGGCAAATCAACATTTATAAAACATTTTATGGAAGATTTTGTTATACCAAACATTGAAAATGAATATAAAAGAGATAGAGCAAAAGACGAACTACCTCAAAGCGCAGCAGGAAGGACGATTATGACTACTGAACCAAAATTTGTTCCAAATGAATCAGTTGAAATAAAACTAGAAAATAATGTAAAAATGAAAACAAGACTTGTTGATTGTGTGGGTTATTTAGTTGATGGTGCAGTTGGTCACATGGAAAACGATATGCCAAGAATGGTTAAAACTCCATGGGCAAATAAAGAAATGCCATTTTCTAGAGCTGCTGAAATTGGTACTGAAAAGGTAATAAAAGAGCATTCTACAATCGGTCTTGTAATAACTACTGATGGTAGTATTACTGATATAGAAAGAGAAAATTATATAGATGCTGAAAATCGAGTAATAACTGAGCTTAAAATTTTAAATAAGCCTTTTGTTGTATTACTAAACTCTGTACATCCAGAAGCCGATGACACTATAAAAATTGCAGAAGAAATAAAAAGTAGACATAATGTTACTGTAATGCCTGTTGATATTGAAAAACTTAATCAAAGGGATTTAACTACTATTTTTTCAAGAGTATTAGAGGAATTCCCAATAACTGAAATAGGATTTAAACTACCAGAATGGTTCAGTATATTAGATTTTGATCATTGGTTAAAGAAAAATATTATATCTCTTGTAAAAAATAGTTTTACAGAAGAATATTCATTAAGAGAAATAAATGAAATAATTGAAAATATATCTAAAGATAGTGATATATTCAAACAAATTACAATAGATAATGCAAAAATGGAAGATGGTAGTATAAAAATAAAAATGGAAATTAATCCAAAAATGTTTTATACTATACTTAGTGAAATGTCAAATTTTGACATAAAGTCTGATGGCGATATATTTGAACTGTTAAAAGATTTTTCCAAGACAAAATGCGAATATGATAAAATTGCTATGGCTATGGAAGAGGTTCGTGTTAAAGGATATGGAATTATTACCCCTCAAATTGATGAGTTAACACTTGAAGAACCTGAAATTGTAAAGCAGGGTAACAAATATGGTGTAAAATTAAAAGCTAGTGCACCATCGATTCATATGATTCGTGCTGATATAGAAACTGAAGTATCTCCTATTGTTGGTAGTGAAAAGCAATCAGAGGATTTAGTAAAATATTTATTATCTGAGTTTGAAACGGATCCTAAAAAAATATGGGAGTCTAATATATTTGGAAAATCACTTCATGAACTTGTCAATGAAGGACTTCATAACAAATTATATAGAATGCCTGATGAAGCTCAAATGAAATTACAAGAAACACTACAAAAAATAATTAATGAAGGTAGTGGCGGACTTATCTGTATAATATTATAACGTATACTGATTCAAGAGTTTATATATAGTATAGATGGTATCAAAATAACGATACCATCTTTATTAATACTTTAATTTATCTATTATTTATTGTATTATTATCATAATATATATCTTCTTTATTATGTTCTTGTTCTCTACACCTTTGTTTTTCATTGTTTTCTATCTGTTCTGCATCATTTACCATACCTTTAAGTGAATTCCTTATATTTTCTTTTGCTATTTCTCGATTTTCTTCTTTTCCCTTTGGCAATGCTACTTGTTTATTTTTTTTTAATATACTAGTAATTTTATTAAAAATTTCTGAACGCAATTTTTTATTTTTTATATTGTATTCATAAGCTTTGTATGTATTAATTAATTTTCCGAAAACTTTATCATCCATATGTATCTTTGACCTTAATTCTTCTGATGGTATATATTCTCCACTTTCTATTTCTTCTTGTGTTTTTTCTCTTAAATAAACTTGTCTGTTTTCATCTAAATCCAAAACCAATTGCACTTTTTTTAAACACTCATCTTCAAGTTCACATTTACCTTCATATACAATCGCATCATCTGCTAAAACTCTTTGTTTAAACTTTGATAATTTTTCATCTGCTGCATTAATATCACTTTCATTGCCTCTTTTTAAGTCTATTTTTACAGCGGTAAATTCGCAATTAAAATCACTTAAATTATCAACAAAAACTTCATATGGAGGTAAGCCTGCAAAAAAGTAACATCTTCTTTTTCCATAAGAAGTAAACATACTACTAGGCTTTATATATTTTGATTTTATAATAGCATCTGCATTTTCTTCAGTTGTAAAATGATATAAACCTTCATTTAATATTTTTTCTTTCATTTCTTTTCTTAATTTTTTATGTATAAATTTTGTTGCTATATTAGTCGCTGATAATCCAACATTTACTGCTAAAAAAGTTTCTAATATCATAATTCCCCCTATACATATTTTTATTATATAATATCTAATACTTATTTTCAACTATAATAATGAATTAAATATATTTACTACATATTTTTATATAGAAGACTAAAAATTTTATCTTAAATTTATTTAACATTTTTTTCAAATTGCTTGAATATTTTTTTAATATATAATAAAATATATCTGATAGAATTTATATTAGTGCAAATGATTAAAAATGGAGGAACATATGAAAACTATAAAAGAGTTGAAATATTCAGAACTAAGGAATAACTTTGATGCTAACAAATTAAAATTTTCTGATACATCAGAATTAGAACCATTTAATGGTATAATAGGGCAAGAAAGAGCATTAAATGCAATTTCTAGTGCCATGCAAATTCCACAAAAAGGATTTAATCTTTTTGTTTGTGGAAGTGTAGGAATTGGAAAAACAGCATACGTACTTTCAATAATTAATAAACTAAGTCAGAAACGCCCTGTTCCAAGAGATTATTGTTATGTGTATAATTTTGAAAATCCAAATGAACCTATTGCTATATCACTTGAACCTGGTATGGGAATAGAATTTAAACAGGATATGAACCGCTTTATAACACGTCTTTTAGAAAGACTAGCAAAAGATTTAAGTGGTGATTTGTTTGAAAAAGAAAAGAAAAATATTACAAATAGATTTAATGCTGAAAAAGATAAGATAATGAGAGAGTTTGACAAATCTACCTTTGAACAAGGATTTAAAGTAAAAAATACTGAAAATGGTATTTATTTTTCACCTGTATATAATGGAAATGTTTTAAATGAAACTGAATTTAATGCACTAGATGATAATATAAAAAAGGAATTTGAAGAAAAAAGTCCTAAAATTCAAGAACAAACTTTAAGTGTATTAAAACAATTAGAAACACTTGATAAAAAATGCGAAATAGTTATAAAAGATTGGCAAAATAATTTAGCTACTTTTGCAGTTACACAGTGCATGAGTGATTTAAAAATAAAATATAAAAAAAATTTGAAAATCCAAAACTTTTTGTATTCAATACAAAGTGACGTTGTAACAAATATTGAACATTTTAAAAGTTACGAAGATTCAATACATAATCAAAAAAATAATTCAGCTCTAGGAATGCCACAAATGATGTCACCATTTCAAAAGCCAATACAAAAACCATGGGAAAATTATAGAGTAAATGTAATTATTGATAATGATAAACTTTCACATGCACCAGTTATATTATCAAAAAATCCGAACTATTTCGATTTATTTGGAAAACTTGAATTTGAAACTATTGGTGGAGCCGTAAAAACTGATTACAAAATGTTAAAACCAGGACTTGTTCATAAAGCAAATGGCGGATATTTAATTGTAAATATTAGAGATTTAATTTCTAGTATGCCTACATGGGAAGCTTTCAAAAGAGTTATACGTAACCAAGAATTATCTATTGATAGTTCAAGAGATATTGCACAACCAGTAACTGTTGTAAGTTTAAAACCAGAACCTATACCAATTAATATTCAAGTTGTATTAATTGGTTCAGAAGCTCATTATCAGCAATTATGTTCACTTGATGTAGAATTTAAAAAACTATTTAAGATAAAAGCTGATTTTGATGATTACTATGAAAGAAATAAAGAAAATATAGAAAAGTTATCTAAATATGTAGCTTTTGTATCACAAAAATATGAACTACTACCATTTAATAAAGACGCAATAAAAGAAATAATAGAATATAGCTCAAGATGTGCTGGTAATAAAAATAGGCTTACTGCAATTATGCAAGATATTGCTGATTTATGTGTTGAGGCAAGTTTTATTGCAAAAAATTCAAAGAAAAAAATAGTTAGTAATAATGAAATATCATTAGCAATCTCAACAAAAACTGAAAGATTTTCTAAATATAACGATAATCTAAATAATATGATTACTGATGGCGATATAATTATTTCTACTTCAGGTGCAACAGTTGGACAAATCAATGGTCTTACAATTATAATGACAGGTGACTGTTCATTTGGTAAGCCTGTAAGAATTACTGCAAATACATTTATTGGTAAAAATGGTGTTATAAATATAGAACGTGAAGTTGCTATGAGCGGTACTACCCATTCAAAGGGAGTATTTATACTATCTGCATATATAGGTGAAAAATATGCACAGGATATGCCACTTTCACTTACTGCAAGTATATGCTTCGAACAATTATATAATGGTGTTGATGGTGATAGTGCCTCTTCTACTGAATTATATGCAATTTTATCAAGTCTTGCTGGTATACCTATAAAACAAAATTTAGCTGTTACAGGTTCAGTAAACCAAAAAGGTGAAATTCAACCAATAGGAGGAGTTACAGACAAAATAGAAGGATATTTTAAAGTTTGCAAAGAAAAAGGACTTGACGGTACTAATGGAGTATTAATTCCTATACAAAATGTTAAAAATCTTGCCTTAAGTGATGAAGTTATAAATGCTGTAAAAGAAGGTCTTTTCCATATTTATCCTGTATCTACAATAGATGAAGGAATGGAAATTCTAACAGGAATAAAATCAGGTGAGTTACTAGAAAATGGTGAGTATGAAAAAGACAGTATAAACTATCTTGTATCAGAAAAACTAAAAAAATATGCTGAAAAAAGCAAACAATATAACTAGTTATAAAAAGACACCACAAATTCCGTGGTGTCTTTTTTATATCATTTAAAAACAAATTTTGATATATCAGTTTCATCTTCAAAGTATTTCTCTAACTCATCAACTTTAGTAATATAATCACTTTTCTTAAAAGTAGATTTAATTGGAAAATCGACCTTTTTCTTAAGTATATAGCCATCTTTTATAAGATTAGCTCTAATAATGTTCTGACCTTCCTCCTCACATACTTCAAATAAAATATTATCATATGTCATTTCTTTGCCAGTGCCAACATATACCAGCTTTCCATCTTTCGTAAGATACACTGTATAGGCTTTCCATGTTGAAATCTCGCCAGCTGCCATTACTTCTGATGCTATTTTTTGGAACTTTGATTGAAACGGATTGTACTCATATAAATTACCATTATCACTGATAAAATATATTTCCAATCCTGAGTCAAAAACTTTTCCATTTTTAAATGAAAATGTCTCATCTTCTGGTAATTTTACCGGCTTCCCATGTCTTACATGCCCCAGCTGATAGACCCCTATTGTATCATTTGTGCGGTCATAAATCACAGAATTTCCGTAATAATTCAAAATGTATTCTGTATTTGACTCAAACAGAAACTCTTGGTCTACATTTTCTATTAGTTTCGTCCAATTCCCCTCTTTTGTATTCCAATCTAAAGCAACCTCATATAATGCCCTATCATCTGTAATGCAATAAAATAAATATCTATCGGTAGTACGTTCATATACTACCTCTATAAGCTCCAATTTCATATTATTCTTTTTGAAATCTACTATTTCATTAAAAAAGTCTATATCTGACGTTTCCTCTTCTACAAGTAACTTAAAAGCTAATTTCTTTGGCGTATCTCTTAATTCGTATTTATCAAAAGTATTTATCTTTTGCCCATACAACATTACCTCTTCTTTTGTAACAGGTACCGGATTACTTGGTTTGCTATTTAATTTTAATGTTACACTAACTGCAAGGATAACAAAAATTATGCATGCTATCATTATCCATGCTTTTATAAAATATTTTTTCTTCTGTAGTAACATTTTCGTTTTACTCAAGCCAATTTTTATTTTTTCCATTTTTTTCTCCTTTCAAATTGAACAATAGTTACTGTTTCTATCCTCCTTTACTAAAATTTTAGTATTTATACATATCAATCTAATTAAATTATACAATATTATGTAAATTTTGTCAATACATTTGCAATATATTATACAATATTTAGCAAAATACAAATACAATCTTTATAAAAAAAACTCAAGTAAAATAAAATTTACTCAAGTTTATTTATATTTTCTATAAAGTAAGTATTTTTACTCCCTCTTCTGTTATAACTATTGTATTTTCATAATATGCAGTCATTTTTTTATCACAAGTTGCTACCGTCCACATATCCCTTTTTACATAAACTTCTGGACTTCCCTCACATATCATAGGTTCGATGGCAAGTGCCATACCATTTTGCAATCTTGCTCCTTTTCCCTTTGTCCCAATATTAGGTACTCCTGGATCTTCATGCATCTGTTTACCAATACCATGTCCCTGATATTCTCTTAATAGTGAAAAACCGTGCTTTTCAACATAGTTTTGAATTGCATTTGAAATGTCTCCAACTCTATTACCATGAACCGCTTGATCAACACCTGCAAAAAAAGCATCTTTTGCAACTTTAATTAGTTTCTCACAAACAGGTGAAATTTTTCCAACACCATAAGTTCTACCAGCATCAGAACACCAACCATTTTTCCATGTTCCTAAATCCACACTAACAACATCACCTTCTTTTAAAATAACATTATCTGAAGGTATACCATGTATTATTTCATCATTTATAGAAGTACATATAGCCCATTTATATGGTTTTCCTCCTCTATATGGACATGGTTCGCCTTTAAATGCTGGTTTTGCCCCTGTTTCTCTCATTGCTTTTTCAGCTACATCATTTAAATACAAAGTTGATACACCAGGCTTTATATTTTCTTCAATTACTTTTAGTGCAGCTTTTAAAGAAACTGCCGCATCTTCCATTAATTCTATTTCTTTTTCAGATTTTATACTAATCATTTTTATTCACACTTTCTAATACTTCATTATTTACTACTATTATTTATAAAATTACATTTCTTTTACTTCTTCTACTATTCTTTCAGGATGACCAGAAGAATCAATAGTTTTTAATAGCCCAACACTTTTATAATAATCTAATATTTCTTTTGAATTTTCTTTATACGTATCAATTCTTGCTTTTAATGTTTCTTTAGTATCATCTGTCCTTACAGATAATGTTCCTCCACAATCATCACAAACATTTTCAAACTTAGGAGGGAAATCAATACCATATATTTTTCCACATTTATCACATTTTTTTCTCTCCAATATTCTTTTGTAAACCAATTCATCTGGTGCTGTAAGCTCTATAACCTTTGTTATTTTTCTTCCTAATGAATCTAGTAATTCATTTAACAAATAAGTCTGTTTTATTGTTCTTGGATATCCATCTAATATAAATCCTTTTTTACAATCTTCCTCCATTATTCTTTTCTTTAATAATTCAGTTATAATCTCATCAGAGATAAGTTCTCCTTTTGATAACTTATCTGCAATTTCAAAATTAGTCTTACTAACTTCTCTTAGTATATCACCTGTTGAAATATGTGGTATACCCAAAGCATTTGCTAAAATATCAGATCTAGTCCCCTTACCAGTAGCAGGACCCCCTGTTAATATATATATCATTTTATCACTCCTTAAATATAATTATATTATTACATAAAAACTACAAAAAGTAAAGCTACTATTTCTAATTTATATAATAATATAATTTCACAAATATATTATATAATAAATACTTTTAAATTTCTATACTAAACTATTCTTTTTAATTAAATTATGTATATAATAATATACACACAATAATTATACAATTTCTATTTCAAATTAACTAAATTCGAAAACTAATAACAATTTTATATTAAAAGGAGGGCTTAATATGTTAAAACGGCTTTTACAATGGTTACTATTTTTGTTATTAAGTATACTTTTTTCTAATTTATTTCATATTAGTCAGACCAAAATGTTTTTTTATTTACATTTTACCTATACACTTTTTTACTACTTATTAATGATTGTAGAATACTTAATAATAAAAAATTCATTTACAAAAATTATTTCCTCAAAATTAAACAAATACAAATTACATAGTCATATTTTTGACATATACTTACTAATAACAATAATTAGCTACTTTGCTGCTATATTACTTATTCCTCTAATTATTTCTAAAATTTTTGTTACAAATTACTATTTAATATATGAAATAGCAACACTGATTATAATTTTATTTTTTTCAGAATTAAATATTAATTCATATATTAAAAATAAATGAATTAAAAAAATAGGTTATAAAAAAGTAACATTATTATAAAATATATTTAAAAAATCATTGAAAATACATATGTACATTCAATGATTTTTTATTTTTTCACAGTTCATTTTTTATTTTATCAAAAAGGAAGTACTAATGTACTTCCTCATTACATAGCTTATTCAATAACGTTTGATACTGAACCAGCTCCAACTGTTCTACCACCTTCACGAATAGCGAATTTTAATCCTTTTTCAATAGCTATTGGTGTTATAAGTTTTATTTTCATAGTTACGTTATCACCAGGCATTACCATTTCTTTATCTTTTGGTAATTCAATTACACCTGTAACATCAGTAGTTCTAAAATAGAATTGTGGTCTATATCCTTGGAAGAATGGAGTATGTCTACCACCTTCATCTTTAGTTAAGATATAAACTTCAGCTTCAAATTCAGTATGTGGGTGAATTGAACCAGGTTTAGCTATAACTTGACCTCTTTCAATTTCGCTTCTTTGTATACCTCTTAAAAGTACACCAGCATTATCACCAGCAACTGCTGAAGCAAGTTCCTTTCT
Organism: uncultured Clostridium sp.; assembly: GCA_948470565.1. Taxonomy (GTDB): domain Bacteria; phylum Bacillota; class Clostridia; order TANB77; family CAG-465; genus CAG-465. The sequence goes on along the minus strand of CAOKPF010000065.1, from coordinate 2,788 downwards.
AAACATTTCTATACCAGTTACTACTGTTTTTCTCTTCTCTTCAGTAAGACCAACAATTTCAACTTCTTCAGAAACTTTCAATTCTCCTCTTTCAATTCTACCTGTTGCAACTGTTCCTCTACCTGTAATAGTAAATACATCTTCAACTGGCATTAAGAAAGGTTTATCAATATCTCTTTCTGGAGTTGGAATATATGAATCAACTGCTTCTAATAACTCTTTAATACAAGCATATTCTGGAGCTTCTGGATCTGTTGATGTAGATTCCAATACTTTTAAAGCAGAACCTTGAATTATTGGAGTTGTATCTCCAGGGAATTCATATTTGTTTAATAGATCTCTTATATCCATTTCAACTAATTCTAATAATTCTGGATCATCTACCATATCACATTTATTCATAAATACAACAATGTATTTAACGCCAACTTGGTTAGCAAGTAAGATATGTTCTCTTGTTTGTGGCATTGGACCATCAGCAGCAGATACAACTAATATAGCTCCATCCATTTGTGCAGCACCAGTAATCATATTTTTTACATAGTCTGCGTGTCCTGGACAATCAACATGTGCATAATGTCTATTTGCTGTTTCATATTCTACGTGAGCAGTAGAGATTGTTATTCCTCTAGCTCTTTCCTCTGGAGCTCCATCAATTTGATCATATGCTTTAAATTCAGCTCCACCTGTTAAACTACAATATTTTGTAATTGCAGCTGTAAGTGTTGTTTTACCATGGTCAACGTGACCTATAGTACCAATATTAGCATGTGGTTTGTTTCTTTCAAACTTAGCTTTTGCCATTTTCTATTCCTCCCTTTTCTAATCTAATGTACAAAGACATTACTTTCAAATATTTTACTACACTTTATAAGATTTTTCAATCATTTTTGTGTAATTTAACAATTTTTATCATAAAAACTAATCTTTTTTAGCTCTTTGAGAAACTATTGTTTCTAATACAGATTTTGGAACTTCTTCATAATGAGATGGTTCCATTGCATAAACTCCTCTACCTTGTGTTTTAGATCTTAAATCTGTAGCATATCCAAACATTTCTGAAAGTGGTATAAATGTATGTATAGTAGTTGTACCTTGTATAGTATCCATACCTTCCATTCTTCCACGTCTAGAATTTACATCACCAATAACATCTCCCATATATTCTTCTGGAACTGTTATTTCAACTTTCATTATTGGTTCAAGTAATACTGCTCCACCTTGTCTACAAGCCTCTTTAAATGCCATAGAACCTGCTATATGGAATGCAGCCTCTGATGAGTCAACATCATGGTAAGAACCATCAACTAATGCAACTTTAACATCTACAACTGGATAACCAGCAAGTATTCCTGCTTTCATTGCATCTTGTACACCCTCATCTGTAGGTTTTACATATTCTTTAGGAACTACACCACCAACAATCTTAGATTCAAATTCATAACCTTTTCCAGCTTCATTTGGTTCAACTTCTAACCATACATGACCATATTGACCTTTACCACCAGATTGCCTTATAAATTTACCTTCAACTTTTACTGGCTTTCTTATTGTTTCCTTATATGCAACTTGAGGTTTACCAACATTAGCATCAACTTTAAATTCTCTTTTTAATCTATCAACAATTATATCTAAGTGTAATTCTCCCATACCTGCAATAATTGTTTGACCTGTTTCCTGATCAGTATAAGTTTTAAATGATGGATCTTCTTCAGAAAGCTTTTGTAAAGCTATTCCCATTTTTTCTTGATCTGCTTTTGATTTTGGTTCAATTGCAATATCAATAACTGGTTCTGGGAATTCAATAGACTCAAGAATTATTGGATGTGATTCATCACAGATTGTATCACCTGTAACAACATCTTTTAAACCTACTGCACAAGCTATATCTCCAGCATATACTTTATCTATATCCTGTCTAGAATTAGCGTGCATTTGAATAAGTCTTCCAATTCTTTCCTTTTTATCTTTATTTGCATTTAAAACATATGAACCACTTTCCAATGTTCCTGAATAAACTCTAAAGAATGTAAGTTTACCAACATATGGATCTGTCATTATTTTAAATGCAAGTGCTGCAAATGGTTCATCATCTGATGATTTTCTCTCATCTTCTGTTCCATCTTCAAGTACACCTTTTATATGTGGTATATCTACTGGAGCTGGCATATAATCAACAATATTGTCAAGTAATTCTTGAACACATTTATTTTTATATGAGCTTCCACATGTTACAGGAACCATTTCACAAGCAATAGTTGCTTTTCTTATAGCTTTCTTTAACTCTTCTGCTGAAATTTCTTCTCCATCAAGATATTTCATCATAAGTTCTTCATCTTGATCAGCAACAGCTTCTAGTAAATTAGCTCTATATTCCTCTGCCATTTCTTTCATATCATCTGGAATTGCTTCACGTCTTACATCTTTTCCAAGATCATCATAGTGAATACAAGCTTCCATATTTACTAAATCAACAAGCCCTTTAAAGTCATCTTCCTTTCCTATTGGAAGTGCAATAGGAATTGCGTTTGCTTGCAATCTTTCCCTTAATTGTTTAACACAATTAAAGAAATCTGCACCAGTTATATCCATTTTATTAACATATACCATTCTTGGTACATTATATTTATTCGCTTGTCTCCATACTGTTTCAGATTGTGGTTGTACTCCACCTTTTGCACAAAGAACTGTAACAGAACCATCTAAAACTCTAAGAGATCTTTCAACTTCAATTGTAAAATCAACGTGTCCTGGAGTATCTATAATATTTATTCTATTATCATTCCAA
>CAOKPF010000064.1 GCA_948470565.1 uncultured Clostridium sp. | reverse complement strand
CTCTTTCACTCAGGCTAAAAAGCTATATTATATTCCTTTTAAATTGAACAACGAATGTGCCCTGGAATAGATGTAGAAGTTCTTAATCAAATTAATTAGGGAATCTCGCCTCACGAGGGTGCTGATTAATTTGATTTAGAACTTCTAATCTATGTAGGAAGCCGAGTTGTGAAATGAACAAGGAATATAATATAGCTTTTTCCCGTGAACATCCCTCAACTTCTTATATAACAACTTCTATTTTTCATTCCAATCAAGCATTTCCATATATATTTTATATAATAAATGGTTGGGCAAATATGTATGAAAAAGAGGTAATATAGGATCAACACATTTGGAAGGAGTGTCCCCGAGTCACTGTTTAAATGGATTTTAAGGAATGTCTCCTTTTCTCGACCGTTTCCCTAATTTTGATGGTAAAATTTACATAAAAAATGGCAAAAAGCATTGAAAAAAGGTAAATTTTGTTGTATAATTTAAGAAGTAGCATTATGTAGAAATCATAATGTATTAACTATTTTAGGAGGAAATTTTATGAAACAAAGATTATTACAAATTTTGACATCAATTGCGTTAATAATAACATTAACAATCACGAATTTTTTATTTTTATGTGTAAACTTTATATCTTATGCAATAGAAGATGCTAATATACAAAAGAGCACAAACCATAAAAACATTGAGTTTATGGCTTATTTTAAGGACGAAAAGCAAAATAAGGTCATTAAGAAAGATGCAGCTATAAATGATAATGATTTAAAACTTTATTTTCAAATAGCTGTAAAACAAGAGGGGTATTTTAATGGAAAAATTATATTAAAGAATGCCAACTTTAGAATAAAAACAGACATAATAGACCAATCTATTAGCAAAATAGAGAATAATGTTATTTATTTAAAACAAATGAATGCGGGGGAAACTAAAGAAGTTGAAGTAAAAATAGAAACATTAAAGGATAATCAATTTGATTTAAATTTGATAAATCTTAATAGCGAACTTTTAGTAGAAGGTAATTATAGAAATAGCACTCAAAAAGATATTGCTATAAGTTCAAAGCGAACTGTTTCATTAATCTTAGTTAGTCCATATACAAATCCTAATGAAAGTATGATATTATCACAAAATATTATTACTAATAAGATTTTTAAAATAGATAACCAATATAGAAGAGTTATACAAACTATTATTAATTCAGGATTAAAAGATAATTTATTTCCAATAGCTGAAACTACGCTTAATATTCAAGTACCTAGAATTCAGAATGAATATCCAGATGTGGTATTAGTTAATTCTAATGATATTCTAGCTACAAATGGAAAACTATTATCTTCAGATGATTGGAGTTATAATAAATCAACAGGTATTGTGACAATTAATATAAAAAATACAGAAGAAAACAAAAAAGTTTCTTGGGTAAAAGAGGGGACAGACAATTTTGTAATAACATACATGTTTAATAAAAATATAGCTGAAACTCTTTTAACTCATCAAAATATAAATGTCGATTCACAAATTAAACTTTATGATATAAATAAAACAGTATATAGGGCATCAAGACAAATTCAATTTGATACTAAAGAGAAAGATTCAATAGTTACAACAGAAATAATTCAAAATGAACCTAAAATATTTAAGGGAAAATTATATAATGGAGCTTCAAGAGATATTACATATAGAAATGTTATAAATATAAATTTAAAAGATATAGCAGAAGAAATTAATGTAACAGAAGGTAGACAACAATTAGTAAGTACAGAAATATATTCTGTATATAAAACAACAAGAATTAGTAAATCTAGTATAGAAAATTTACTAGGGCAAATAGGAAGTATAGATGTAATAGATGCAAGTACTGGAAAGGTAGTTTCATCAATAAATAAATTTTCAAAAGCTGACAAAGATGGTTATGTAGTTGTTAGTTATCCAGAAGGGATACAAACTGTAAAATTTAGAATTAAATCACCAGTAACAATAGGAAAATTAGAAGTAGAAAGTACAAGAACTATTAGTAATATTAATCAAAATGTATTAAGAAATGGAACTAAAATATGGTTTACTGATTCAATTATATATATTTCTAATGGAAATACAAATACATTAGCAGGAATGCAATCAGACATAAACTTATATGAATCAGAAACAAGAGTAAATCTTGATATGAGTAGAACACAATTATCAGCTATGACATCAAATGATAATGTTGAATTTAGGATTACTTTAAATTCTAAAGAAGATAAAGATAAACTATTCAAAAATCCAATGTTAACATTACAATTGCCTAATAAAATTCAGAATATAAAGATTAATTCTGTTAATTTATTATACGAAAATGAAATGAAAATACAATCTGCAAATGTAATTAATAATAATATGATTCAAGTTAATTTAGTTGGAGAACAAACTAAATATAAAGAAGAAGCGGTTGATGGTGCAATTGTTATAATAAATGCCAATCTACAAACTAATCCTAGAATTACAAGCAGTACAGAACAAGTTAAATTAGTATATAGAAATAATGGAGATATGGGAGAAGTTACAAAAGATATTCAAATTGTTTCTTATGCTGGACTTGTAACTACAAACCAAATTCCAGAATACGGTATTGATATTATAAATAATGAAGGAAATGAAAAAGTACAATTAGAACTTAATAAAGAAGCTAAAAGTGCTACAATTAATAAAAGAATTATAAATAATAAAGAAAATGCAATTTCTAATGTAAGAATATTGGGGACATTCCCTACAAAAGAAGCTACTAATTTAAATAATATAGATATATATGTAGGAGAAATATCAGTAACAGGAATTGATTTGAACAGAGTAAAAGTATATTATTCAAATATAGCAAATGCTACAACAGATTTATCAGATTCAAAGAATTCTTGGACTCAAACAATAGGAGATAGTAAAAACGTAAAGAAATATCTTATAGTTATAGACCAATTAAATATGTTAGAAGAAGTATCTTTATCATATAGAATTACAGTTCCTTCTAATTTGGATTATAACAAATCTGCAGAAGAAGGATGCACAATATATTATAATAATAGAACAGTTCAAGAGCAACTTAATACAAAATCAGTTAAATTCCAAACTCCAGTTGGTACAGTACTTGAAACTACTTTAAAAACTTTAGTTGCTGGACAAGAAAGTAATACAGTTAAGGAAAGAGAAGTATTAAGATATCAAATTATTGTAGAAAATAAAGGTTCTGAGACTATATCAAATGTAGTTGTAAATGCAAAGGTACCAGATGGAACAGTATATGTTAATTCAAATAAATTGAATAATGAAATTGATACAACAGAATTAGTTTTTTCAGATAATAATAAAAAGGAAATAGAGTTTTCAATAGAGAAGTTAAATAGTGGAGAAAAGGCAATTACATATTATGAAGTACAAATAAATGATGGAATGGCTGGAAAAAATATAAAGAATTCAGTAACTACAAAGTATGGAGAAGTTATTAAAAATTCAAACGAGGTAACAACTTTAGTAAATAAAGGAGATAATATAGAGGTAAAACTTGTTTCAATGGATGCTATAAATAATATAGTAAAGAGTGGATATCAATATAGATATATATTAGATATCACAAATGATTCAAGTAAAGACATTAAAAAGGCTAAAGCAACAATAAATGCTAGTGATGTGTTAAAGATTTCTGATATGTATTATATAAATTCTGAAAATAAAGCTGTTAAGGTAAATAATACAAATAGTATAGAAATAGATAAAATAGCAAAAGGAAGTACGGTTCAAGTTGTTATAAATACAACAGTTGCAATATTTAGAGATACTACATCAAAAGAGGTTGGAATTTCAGCTATGGTAAATTGTAATGGAAATAGCTATAATTCAAATCAAATTAATTTAACAGCAAAGTCTGAATTATTATTCAGTATGAAGGCATCATCTGAAAATAGTGGTGCATATGTAAAAGCTGGAGATGTTATAAAATATAATGTAACAATAAAAAATAATGGTGAAGATACATTAAATGTTGTAGCATTGAATAATTGGATTTCTAATGATGTTACTCTTAATAAAGTTGTAAAAGATGGAGTAGAATTGTCAAATACTGATTACTCTTTAAAAATAGATAATAGTAAAAAACAAAAAATATTAAAACTGCTAAATAATGGATTAAAAGCAGGACAGACAGTAGAATATCAAATTGAAGTAGTAGTGAATTTATTACAAGGAAATACAAAAGCCATTGAGATAAGCAGTGATTATATTTTACAAGTTGAAGCCCATGAAATTGAAAAAGCTAAAATAATACATATTTTACAACCAGATGAAGATAAAGACGATGATGATAATAACAGCAGTGATGATAATGATAACGACAATAACAATGATGATAACGATAATAATGACAATGATGGTACAAATAAAAAATATAAATTGATTCATGGTTTTGCTTGGATTGACGAGAATGAAAATGGACAAAAGGATATGTCAGAAAAACCATTAGAAGGAATAGAAGTAAAACTATTGAATGCAAAAACAAATAAGTTTGTAAAAGATGAAAAGGGAAATGTGTTAACAGTAAAAACATCTAATACAGGTTTCTATAATTTTAGTAAAGTTGAAAAAGGTCAATATATAGTAATATTTGAGTATGATAATACACAATTTGGTTTAACAACATTTGAAAAAGATGGAGTTAAAAATGATGTGAATTCAAATGTTATTACTAAAACAATAAATGTAGATGGAAAACAAAAACAAGTAGCTGCAACAGAAGTAATAACTGTAGCTGATGAAAATATTTCTAATATTAATATAGGTGTAGTAACAGCTAAGAAATTTGATTTACAATTAGATAAATATATAAGTAAAGTTACAGTACAAAATAATAATGTAGATACAAATACATATACAGATGCAACATTAGTAAAACAAGAAATAGATGCAAAACAAATTAACTCAACAACAATTATTGTAGAATATACAATAAAAGTAACTAACAAAGGAGACGTTACAGGATATGTTAAAAAAATTGCAGATTATTTACCAGCAGATTTCAAATTCAATTCAGAATTAAACAAAGATTGGTATCAATCAGGAAATGATGTATATTCTACAAGCTTATCAAATACTCCAATAGAGCCAGGACAAAGTAGAGTAATTACATTAACAGTTATAAAAGATATAACAGAGAATAATACAGGATTAATAAACAATACTGCGGAAATAGTTGAATCATATAATGAGTTGGGATTAAAAGATATAAATTCAACAGAAGGTAATAAAGTAAAAGGTGAAAATGATATGGGGTCAGCAGATTTGATTATAAGTATAAGGACAGGACAAATATTAATGACATTTTCATTAATTATATCTTCAATAGTAATATTAGGAGTAGCTATTGTTTTACTAAGAAAAATTATTATAAGATAGATATTATTTTATATTTTGAGAAAGGAGGAATAGAGTAATATGAAAAATAAGAGAAGAATTATATATTCTTTAATGATAATATTAGTTATAGCAGTATTAACAACAGTTGTTATAGCGACAGATAGCGATTTGAGTAAGTTAATTGGTACTGCGAATACTCATATTGGAGATACATATAAGTTATCATATTTAGGAACTCTAGAGAATAGTACATCTGTATACTGTATACAAAAAGGAAAGCATTTAGGAGAAGATGGAACTTTTATATTAGATAAATATGTAGAGATAGATGGTAAAAATGCAAAAGTGTATACTGATTCATCAAGCTCAGAAGAACCTACAGAAGTAAATTCAGATTTAAATGCACAAGTAGCTTATATTCTAAGCAAAGAGAAAGGGTATGGAACAAAATATGAGCAAACTGATGAACAAATGGCTTTATGGCATATAACAAATGCTTGGACAACAGAACTTTTTGGGAATACTGAATATAGTTGGGAAAGAAATTCAGAAGCATCTAGTAATTCAGTAAATAAAGAAGCGGAAAAATATTCTGATGAAGTTGGAAACTTAACTTCTGAAGATATAGGAGATGAATCAAGAACTATTAATGTTATTGATAAAACAGACACATCAAATTTAGCTGTAATAGAAGATGGAGAATATTATAGAGTTGGACCATTTAGATGGGAATTTGATGGAATATTACAAGATATAATTGTATCTGGTAATTCTGGAGAAATTGCAAGCTCAAATCTTAGATTTGTGAAATATAGAGGGACAGTAGCAACTGTTGTAAATGTATCAGATATATCAACAGGAGAAGCTTTTTATATAGATATAAATAAAAGTTCTGGGGTTACTCAGCTATCTGGATTAAAGTTAAAGACTAAAGAAGCTGAAAAGGAAATTACAAAAATATATAAAGCAAAAGTATGGTTTTTTAAAGGTTCAGACCGTCAAAATTTAATATTTGTTGATGTAGAAAGCAAAGATGTAGAAGCATTAGAAGGGGAAGGAACAGCAAACTATAATGTTAGTTTTTCTACATACATTGGATTAAAAAAGGTTGATGATAGAGATAAAACAATTCCTTTAGTAGGAGTAGGGTTTACTTTTAAAGCCACAATACAAACATATGATTATGTATCTTCAACTGAACACCGTAATAAAGATGGAGAACTTGAATGGACAGAATATAATTATGAATGGAAAGACCATACAATGTATTTAAATTCTGAAAAAAAATGGGATTTAACTAATGAAAATATATTTTATACAAATAATCTAGGTGAAATATCATTAAAAAATATAAGTTATCCAACTAAGCAAATAACTAATGAAACTTCAGAAGGAAGTTCATATACATCAACTGCAAGACTAAAGCAAGATACTCAAGTTATAGCAACAGAAGTAAGCAATCCATATTATGGATATACGATAGGAAATACTTATTCAATTCCTATTATTGTTAATGGAAAAGAAAAAAGTAAAGTAGTAACAAATCATCAAAAATTAGTAAAATTATCAGGGTATGTATGGCTTGATGAAAACGATGGAAAAACAACAGTTAGAAATGATGTACTTGATAGAAACAAGGAAAGAGGAGTAAATGATATAACTGTATATTTAAAAGACTTAAATGGAAATATAATTAAAACAACTAAAACAAATGAGTTAGGAATATATTCAGAAATATATGGAGGAGAATATCAATTTGTAGATGTTGATTTAGATGAATTACAAGCTGGAAAATACCACGTAGAATTTGAATATTGTGGAATAAAATATCAATCTGTAAATCCTAAATTGAATGAAAATAATGGTTCAAAGGCTATTGATACAACAACAAGAAATATATTAGATTCTAAATTTACAAGTGTTAATGGAACAGGAACACAAAGCTTGTATATAAATAATGTTACAGTAAATTATAATCAAATACAAAATTATAAAAGTACTGTTAGAAATCATTTAGGATGTAATGTATATGCTAAAACAAACGAAGCAGGTTTAAATTTATATAGTCAATTTACACCAACACTAGAGGAGATTAGATATATAAATTTAGGAGTATTTGAAAAGGCTCAAGCAGATTATGCTTTAACACAAGATTTATATGATGTAAAAATAAATGTAAATGGATATTCTCATATATATAGATATTTAAGTGTTAGATATAATCAAGATGGAAGTATAAATGAAGATGCTTCTTGGAATGTAGGAGTTAAGTTCCAGAAAAATAATGGTACATATGATAGAGCAATATATTCTTCAGATGCTAAATATGAAGCTCCAAATCATAGAGATAATGAGTTAAAAGTATATGTAACATATAAGGTTGCATTGAAGAATGAGTCTTCATATTTGGGAAGAATTAATAATATAGTTGATTACTGTGATAGCAGATATAATCTCATTGCAGTTGGAACTTCAATTGATGATAGAGATAATATTACAGGAAATATAGGTTATTCTAACAAGATAGCTTACAATAATCAGTATTCAAAATATATAATAAATACTAATGCAATATTGAAACCAGGAGAAACACAATATTTATATGTACAATTTGAGATGGATAGGAACGCTGTTTTAACAGTAGTAAATAATGGAGATTTATTAAATAATGTAATAGAGATTAATTCATATACTACATTTAAAAATAATAATATAAATACTCCAGTATCAGTAATAGACCAAGACTCTGTGCCAGGAAACACAATACCAGGTGTAATTCCAACTTATGAGGATGATACTGATGCTGCAAGGTCATTAAAGTTAGAATTGAAAAATGCGAGAGCTTTAACAGGAACTGTATTTATAGATTCAACTGGAAAAGATAGCGGTAAAGTTTATACTGGACAAGAAAGAAGAGGAAATGGAATATTTGACAGCAAAGATTCAACACTTGCAGGAGTAAAAGTAACTATGAGAGAAGTTGGAAAAGACGACAGTAGTTATGATGGAGAAAGAGTTGTATTACATACAACTACAGATTCAAATGGTAATTTTGAATTTACAGAATATATACCAGGAAATTATACTGTAACATACACTTGGGGAGACAAAACATATAAAGTACAATATTATAAAGGTACAATATATGATGAAAGTAGAAATAAAAATGATAGAAATTGGTATAAAATTGCTGTAGATACAAGAAAAACAGATGCACTAGATAGTTCAGAAATAAGAACTAAAATAGATGATGAAATGGAAGCACTAAAATATAATACATTAGAGGGCGAAATAAGCAAAGCATATGAAGGTGGTTCAGATTATATTAAACAAACTTCAATGGATTCAACAACACCAATAATGTCATTTAGTGTAGAATATGAAACTACAATGACAGATGGAAATAAAGAACAAGTAAGATTTGTAATAAAAAATGTGGACTTCGGTATTGTAGAGAGACCTAAACAACAATTACAATTAAATAAAAGAATTTCTGCATTTAAACTTACATCATCAAAAGGAACTGTATTAGTAGAGGCACAAGTGACTGAAGATGGAAAATTGAAAGGAATTCATAACTATACAACATATATGAAGCCTTCAGTTGCAAGTGGTATAAATGTAAATGGATTTATAAGAGCAGAAATTGATGATGAATTGATAGAGGGTTCTATTCTTGAAACAACATATATAATTAAAGCAACAAATATAGGGGAACTAGATTATATATCAGATAGATATTACTATTATGCAAATAAGACTGGAGCAGAAGTTGTAAAAGCATCTGTAACAGGTTTAATAGATTATCTTGATGGAAGATTGGCGATTGTTGAAGATAATAGATGGCAAGAAAAAGGATTAGATTATCTTCAATTGGTTAACTCAAAAGAAAATAAAAATACAGCATATGTAAATACTACAAGAGTTTATTTGACTACATATTTGACACAGCCATTAGCTCCAGGAGAATCAAAATCAGTTGATATAAGTACTTCTAAATTACTTACAAGTACAGATGATAATACTTTCGATAATCAGGCTGAAATTGTAGAAGTAACAAAATCTGAAGGATTTAATACTGGTTCACCAGTTAAAGTTAGTTGGTCTGCAGAACAATCATATTTTAATGCAAGTAATGCTGAAAAAGTAATTGTTATACCAAATACTGGTGAAAATAAAAATTATGTATTGCCTATAGTGATTGGATTTACTACTTTATTGGGATTAGGCATAGGAATATTTGCTATCAAAAAGTTTATTGTTGATAAGAAATAAATAAAAAAAGAAATTTAACTAAATGTTAGATTTCTTTTTTTGATTTGAAATTTTTTAATGGGAACTTAGACTTATTCTTAATAGTAACTAAAATTAATAAAGATTGCTTGATTGGAATGAAAAATAGAAGTAGTAAAATAAAGAAATAAGTAATGTTCACGGGTAAAAAGTATAATATATCTTTTTCAAAAACTTTTCGGCTTCCTTACATAAATTAAAAACTTCTAAAATTATTTTATGGCACCCTTCCACTTCACTACGTTCGTGAACTCTTTCCATAAAATAATTAAGAAGTTTTAATTTTATTTCAGTTACATTCAAAGTTTTATCAAAAGATATATTATACTTTTTACCCGTGAACATTACTTATTTCTTTATTTTACTACTTCTTTTTGAATGGAATGAACAAAATCTTTATTAATTTTAGTTACTATTAGGAATAAGTCTAAGTTCGCATAAAAAATACCGAAACTTAAAGGAGAATTTTTATTGCATTTTTTGCTAATTTATAATAAAATAAGAAACATAAAAAGATAAATAATGTAAAAAATAAAAATTATATATCACAAAATGTAAAAAACTTTTTTTAGTAGCCATCTAAAAAAGACAAAAAATACAAAGGACAAGTAGTAAAATAATGCTATAAAAGTTTAAGAGGTGGTAAGGATGTTTCAAAATATAAATGAAGGCACAATGGATAGTAATATAGACTATACAGAAAATAAAAGAGAAAAGAAAAAAACAGATTTATTTACAAATGTTCTAGCAATAAAGAATATACCAATATATATTATATCATTTATGATATCTATGGTTGGAATAATGGGACAAGTTTCACCATTTTCAATTAGTTTATTTGGTGCATGTATTGCAAATTCAGTTCCACTATTAGGTGTTGTACTATTTAGCTTAATAGGAAATATTATAAAGTTTGGAATAACAGGTACATTGACATATATATTAACATCATTAGTATTAATAATAACTATGTTTATATTTAGACCTAGATATACTGATGATGAGAAGAATGAAAAGGTAAAACTATCTAAAAATATTTTTATATCATATACAATAATACAATTAGCCCAAATAGGAATTTCAGGTTTTACTCTATATGATATTTTATCAGCCATTTCGCTTTCAATAATAGCAGTAGTATTTTATAAAATATTTGTAAATTCAATTATAGCTATTAGAGAGTTTGGAAATGGAAGAGCATTTTCAATAGAAGAAATATTAGGAGCAAGCTTAATGCTTGCTATAGCTTTCGGTGCGTTTGGAGAGCTAAGTGTATTTAATTTTTCAATAAGAAATATTTTGAGTATTTTGATAGTATTAATTTTAGGATGGAAAAATGGGGTATTAGTAGGAACAACAGCAGGTGTAACAATAGGTGTTACACTTGGAGTAATAACATCATCTGAACCAATAATGGTAGCTGCTTATGCCATTTCAGGAATGATTGCTGGAATATTAAATAAATTCGGTAAATTAGGAGTAATAATAGGATTTTGTTTAGGTAATATTGTACTTGCGTATGTTGCTAATGGAAACACAGTACAATTAATACATTTTAAAGAAATATTAATAGCATCAATTGGACTTTTAGCAGTTCCAAAGTCTATTCAGATAAATATTGAAGAATTTATAGGAAATTCTAAAATGTTACCAATATTTCCAGATAGAGCTTTAAATAAAAGTAAAGAAACTGCAGAAAAGTTAAATAATGTGTCAGAAACAATCCAAGAGATGGCCAATACATATAAATCTGAAGAGATACAATTTGATGAAAGACCTTTACAGTCAAATAAAGATATATTTATTTCAGAATTATTAGATAACTTAAATGGATATGAAAACAATATGCTATATGAAGACATGTCTAAAGTTGATGGAGAAATAGTTGATGAGATATTTAAATTACTAATTGATAAACAACAAATTACTAGAGAAAAGTTACTTGAGATTTTTGCTAATTGTAATAGTTATATTGTTGGATTTGATGATAATAAGATAAGTGATTATTTAGAAGAAAATATTTCACAAATGGTTAGAGTAATAAATATGTCTTATAAAATAAGTAAATCTAATTTTGTATGGCAAAAGAAGTTTGAAGAAAATAAGAAAAATATTGAAAGTCAATTAAAAGGCGTATCAAAGGCTATATCTAATATAGCTGACAATATAGAGAAAAACATAAAAAATGAAGAACAATTTGTTAATGAAAAAAGACAGATAGTTCAAATATTGAAACAAAAAGAAATAGATATACAAGAAATTTCAATACAAAAGGAAGATAGATTTTTAATAGAAATTTATATGGAAAAATCAAATAATACAGATATCGAAACTATACAAGAAATACTTACAGATGTATTACAAGAAAATATTGTTATTAATTTAGAGGGAAGTATTGGTACAAGACTAAATTTCTTTTCTGAAGATAAATTTATTATGGCGATTGGAAATTCAGAAATTACTAAAAATAGTAGTAATGTTTCAGGAGATAGCATATTAAATATAAGGCTAAAAGATGGAAAATATTTGGTTGCTATAAGTGATGGTATGGGCTCAGGAGAAGAGGCTAAACAAAGTAGTAGTAAAGCGTTAAAAATGCTTGAAAATCTATTGGTTTCAGGGTTTGATAAAAAAACATCTCTTGAATTGATAAATTCAAGTCTGATTAATCAAAACGAAGAGATATTTGCAACTTTGGATATTGCTATTGTAGATTTATATAAAGGTAATATTGAGTTCATAAAGAGCGGAGCTTGCCCAACTTATATAAAAAATAATAAGAAAGTGCAAGTTATAAAGGCAAATTCTTTACCTGCAGGAATTATTAATAATGCAGCTTTACAATCTTTTGATAGGGATATTTCCAGTGGTGATATTATTGTTATGTGTACAGATGGAATTGTTGATTCTAATGTTGAATATAAGAATAAAGAGTTATGGCTTAAGTATTTATTAGAAGATATTGATACTGTAAATACTAAGAAGATTGCAGATTTGATTTTGAATGAAGCTGTTGACAATGGTTATGGTGTTGCTAAAGATGATATGAGCGTTGTTGTTTGTAAGTTTTTAAATAAAGATTAAAATATAAAATCCCAATGATTAAATTTTTGCTTAATCATTGGGATTTTAGTTTCTAACATTTTGTTTGTTGTTTGTACATCTTTTACTGCTGTTCTATTTGAGTTTCGGTATTTTATTACAATGTGTTCTTGGTATACTTCCTAATAGTACATAAAATTAATAAAAATTTTGTTTATTCCATTCAAAAAGAAGTTGTAGTATAAAAATAAGCATTTTTCACTCAGGCTAAAAAATTATTAATGTATCTTTTGATAAA
>CAOKPF010000063.1 GCA_948470565.1 uncultured Clostridium sp. | reverse complement strand
GGCAAGGTGATCAGACTGATGAGGTTGGTGATAAACCTGACACTAACAAGCCTGAGCAGGGTGAGCAAACTAATGAGGGTGGTAATAAACCTGACACTAACAAGCCTGGGCAAGGTGATCAGACTGATGAGGTTGGTGATAAACCTGACACTAACAAGCCTGGGCAAGGTGATCAGACTGATGAGGTTGGTGATAAACCTGACACTAACAAGCCTGGGCAAGGTGATCAGACTGATGAGGTTGGTGATAAACCTGACACTAACAAGCCTGAACAGGGTGAGCAGACTGATGAAGTTGATAATAAAACTAATACTGATAAACCTGAACAGGATGCTCAAACTGCTTCACTCAAGACTGAACAAAAAAAAAATGATACTTCTAAATTTATTATGCAAGAATAAGGAGGAGTTATATGTTATTTATAAATTATCGGCTAAAAAAGTTAAAAAAAATAATTTGTAGTAATAAAAAAAATTTACTAATGGTTGCAGTTATATTAATAACAATAGCTATACCATTAACAAGCGCCTCATTTCTATTAACATATGGGAATAATAATCAAAAAATTAAAATCCCAGATGAATTAAAAGTTACTGGCAATATGAAGTTAGAAACTACTTCAGCTGAATTATTAAATTTAAACGATGGCTACTCTATAACCATCGAAAATAAAAGTGACATAAATAGTTATATAATAAACTTCTCAACGGAATTAGAAAATGTTCCTGAAAATGAGAAGGAACTTGCTAAATTTTTTATTGTAGAATTTTCTGCAAGTGATATAACTAAAGACGAAAATAACAATGATGGAGAAGCGTTTAAACATATACTGGGCAATGCAGGAGATAACCTGTATATAAAACCTAGCTTCAGCAATATTACAATATCACCAAAGCAAAAAATAAAGTTAAATTTAAAATTTAGAAAAGCTTTTAAATTAACTGATGAAGGGATTTTAAATAATCCTAATATCAATAATGTTGACATAAATACTGATGATAAAGTAATAAATGAACTTATGACACAACTTCAAAGCGACAAAGAAAAGGTAACAAAACTAAAGAACGATATTCTTATAATTAACTTTAAGCTTTCAGCTTCTAATAAAGCTGAAATCAATAACATAAATACAAAAGAATGATGAGTAGGTAATATAGAAAACAGAAGATGTATTTCTTCTGTTTTCTTATTAAGTTCTACCATAAGTTTAAAATAAATTAATTAAAAGTTCAATACGCTCAAATAAACAAAAATAATATATAATGGTAATTTAAATTAATAAATATAATTATCTTTATCAATTATCAAATTGATGACAATAAATAAATAAATAAATAAATTAATTAATTAATTTATTAATTAATTATAATTCTAAATATTTTTTTCATACCAAATAGCACAAATTATATTATTCAAATGTGTTCTAGCTATATAAGTTATATAAATTGTATTTTATATTGCAAAACTATATATTTTTATTCCAACAAAACAAATACATAATTATTTTAGTTCCCCTTATTATTTTCTAGTATAAATAATATATATAATCAAGTACTGTAATGTTATATAAATCTAATTATTGTATAATCGAGTAGGAACTAAGTGATTATTTCACTTAATATACTCTCACACCACCACAACATGCCGTTCGGAACTGGGCAGTTGGCTGACGTGCAAATCATTTATTGATTAATATTTCTTTTAAAGCTACTTGTTTACTATACTCTTCTTTATATTTATTTCCAGTTCAACTCTATCTAAACAAAGTCAGTTTATTTCTAAATTATCTGCATTACATAACTCCATACATCAAGGATTTAGTCAAGTATCATCAATCTTCAAACATTTGTAACACTTCTGTTACTACTATACTATCTGCTAACTTCTGATACATCACTCTATATCAATACCATCATTTTCATATCCATTTCAAGATATTTTCAAAATACTAGACCTGTCCAGATAAGAACAATAACTTTCTTCTCATATACCTGCCACATTTACTATATAAGCTCTGGTTAATTATTTGGATTTGCTTTGTAGGCAATCTTACCCAGCTCAATTCAACCTTATATGTGATTTATGTTCGTCATACTGAGATTTTGCGACTTTGGCTTCTTCAGCTTACTCTTCAAGAAGCAAACCCTTCCATTTACTAATTACTAACAGTTCCCCATTATTAGCACCACAAGAAACTTTAAACCTCAAGTTATTATCAAGCTGGACACACATAAAAAACAGAGGAAAAATTCCTTCCCCTGTTTTTATATAAAAATCAATTCTTTTATGGTTCTACAGCCTTAACTCCAATGTTGTCAATCATATCTTCATCACTTACGCCTGGAGTGGCTGTCATTTTCACCTGAACTCCTATACTTTTACCAATGAACTGATTATCGCCAGACTTATTGTCACCTGGTTTATCACCATCTTCAAATGCAAATGCTACTCTCATGTATGTTGATTTCACATCAGTACCACTTGTATTATCTATTGTAATCTCATCAGATGAAACTCCATTCGTATCACCTAATTTACCATCTGCCGCAGAATAGTCCACTGCTGTAAAAGAAGCAATTGTATCACTATTACTGATATAAACATAAACCTTATTGTTTATACCTGTAACTTCTTCTTCCCCATCTGGAGTTACGTCAAATTTAAATTTGACCTTCTTTCCAGCTGGAACAGTTACCTTATACGCATTCGCATCTGCCTGCCCTGGAATTAACTTTAGATCTAACGTATTAGTAACCGTTATAATTCCATCATCAACATTCTGCGTTTTTGCTTCTGTTCCTATATCCACCCAATTCCCTTCAGCATCAGGGATTGAAATGTTTTTTCCACCATTTGTTGTTTCTACGGCATTATTATACGCCATATCAATGGAAAAATCATCCATTGTAATTTTGCTTTTTGTTCCTAACGTTGCTGAGAAAAAAGCTAATGTTGGATTTACCACATAAGAAGCACCTGTAATCACTAATCCCGCAATTAAAGCACCTACTACTATCTTTGCTGCATTCTTCCGACCTTTTTTTTCTCCAGTTGATTTTAAAGATAATTTGTTTCTATTAAATAATTTACTCATAATTTTGCCCTCCTATGGCTATAAAATATTTTTTTAGTTTCAATTTTTTCTGTAAACCTCTATCCTCCTTCTTTATTAAAATATGAGTTGTTTTGTTTGACATAATCATTATACTATACAATAGAAAAAAAGTCAACACTTTTTTTAAAATTTTTTTGAAAAAATGCAAATTTCTTTTTTTCATACTGTTTTTTTATTCATTTCTATTCATTTTAAACATATTCATATCCTTGGTATAATAGCCTTTCACAGCATCTTTTAACATATCAGCACCAATTACAGAATAAAGTATACCATTAGTTCCAATTCCTAAATTAAAAAAGCAATTTTGAATTCCATCTACTTCATCAATTATAGGTAAGGTATCTTTAGTAGAAACTAATGTTGTGTTATAACCATATTCCACCTGTAAATTATCCAAGTTACTAAATGTTTTTCTAAGACTACCATATAAACCTTTGTATTTTTCATTTGCAACTTTATTCAAATATTTCTCATCTAATAATTTATCATTAAATTTTATCTCCTCACCATTATATATTATCCTATTACTATCAGTAAATCTAATTAAATGACTTGATTCTCCATACTCTTTTGCAGTAAATTCAGTATTATATTTTTTTAATTCTGGTATTTTCTTTGTAATTATAGTAAAGTTTTTACTAACTGTTATAGGACCATTTTTTATAAATTTTAATGCATCTATTCCAGAAGCAATAATTACCTTACTTGCTGTAATTTCAAAATTGTTATTAGTCTTACATACTACATTTGTATAACTTGAATCTAAATCTATAATCTCAGTATTTTCTAATATTTTTACATTTTTCATTCTGCTTAAATATTCAATCAAATCTTGTGTAAACAAATATGGATTCATTATACCACTAGAATCTTTAGTTACAATTCCACTATTTAAATTAATTAATTCGTGATTTTGTATCAAATCTATATTAAATCCTGCCTCTTTACGTATATTAAATTCTCTAGCCACAGACTGTTTCTGCATAAATTTATTTGTAAAGCAGATTGAATCTTTTCTCGAAAAATTATCTAAACTTTCAAAATTTTCATTCATTTTCTCAAGCTTATCAAGTGCATCTAAACATAATTCATATACACGTCTTGCATTAACTGTACCTATATATTTTTCTAATTTATATAAATCTAAATCAAGCTCATACTCTAATGTTGCAGGAATTGCACTAGTACACCCATAACCAATTATATTTTTTTCCGCAACAATTACACTTGCCCCCTCTTTTGCAAGAAAATAGGCAGTAATAGCACCTGTTAAACCTCCACCAATAATTAGTACATCACATTTTTCATTACTAGTTATATATGGATACACATTCTTGATTTTTGATTTCTCTAACCAATACAAACGACCTTGTGTTACTTGCATTTAAAAACCACCTCAAAATTATTTTTTGGAATTTTTTACAATTTATACTAATAAATAAAAATAAATACAGATACTACAAAAATAGTACCTGCACATATTTTATTCAAACATAATTTTAACTCTTTTTATACTATATTCAAACTCTCTATCTGCATACTCATTATATCCAGTCATTATATAATTAGGGTTTAAATTGCTTTTAGAACCTGTATCAATATCTACTTCCAAAGTGCCATCAATTAAAAATTTATAATCTCTTATTTGAGGTTTTATATTAATTCTTTCCATTCTATCCTTAGATTTCTTTACAACAAGTATTTTATCCTGCATCAAGAATTCTTTCATCTTGCTCAAATATAACTCTTTTGTATCTTGAATTTCTCTATTATTTTTACCTTCATATAATTTACCATCATTTAAAAACTCAATATAGTATTTACTAGCATATACCCTTGACATTATATTTTTTTCATCACTAGGAATATATTCAGCTGAAAGCACTATAATTCCAGATGGTAATACTTGATTTATTGTCTTTATAAAATAGCGTGTGTCTAGCTTTTCAGTAAGAACAGTCTCCATTATTTCTCCTGTACTCTCTATCCCTACAGATAAAGGGTGAGCAAATACAATTTCTGGTCTTGGATTAAAACCATTAGTATGTTCTATTAATATACCTGCTCTAAGAAATGCTTGTTCAAAAACTCTAATACTGTCTAAATGTGACATATATACTGCCTCTTTAGATTTACTATACACAACACGTAATCTTTCACCACTTGCCAAATTAATCCCCCCTGTCTAATTTTGTCTATTTACCAAGTAGCCTCATCATATTTTTCTTGTAAGCTTCTACTCCTGGTTGATCAAATGGATTAACACCAAGTACATAGGCACTAATAGCACAAGCTTTTTCAAAAAACATAATAAGTTCTCCAATATTATACTCATTTATATCATCAATATTTAAAATTATATTAGGAACTCCACCACTAATATGAGCAGCTACTGTTCCAGCAAAAGCTTGCTTGTTAATATAATCTATATCCTGACCTGCAAGATAATTTAATCCATCATCATTAGTTTCAAGTTCAGGAAGTGTTATAAAGCTTCTATCAGTTTTTACATTTAACACAGTTTCAAATATATTTCTATTACCTTGTTGTATCATTTGTCCCATTGAATGAAGATCTGTTGTAAATATAGTGCCTGCTGGGAAAATTCCCTTGCCATTTTTTCCTTCACTTTCACCAAATAACTGTTTAAACCACTCAATAAAATATCTAAAAGATGGTTCATAGCTAGCCATTATTTCAATTTCTTTTCCTTTACTTAAAAGAATATTTCTATAAGCTGCATACTTATAACATATATTTTTATTTATATCCTTCTCGTTATAAATAAATGATGCAAATTGTGCCCCATCAAGCATATCATCAATATCAATATTTGCCACTGCCATAGGAAGTAATCCTACTGCTGTAAGTACAGAAAACCTACCACCAACATTATCAGGAACAACAAATCTACAATAACCATTCCTTACTGCTATATCATGTAAAACACCTCTATTTGCATCAGTAGTAACATATATTCTCTCACAAGCTCCTGCAATACCATAT
Organism: uncultured Clostridium sp.; assembly: GCA_948470565.1. GTDB lineage: Bacteria > Bacillota > Clostridia > TANB77 > CAG-465 > CAG-465. Next base: position 6,939 of record CAOKPF010000063.1, on the reverse strand, counting down.
TTATCCTCTAACATTACTCTAAAAATTCTAAAAGCAATAGCAGATTCAAGTGTAGTACCTGATTTAGAAATTACATTTATTGCAAAATCCTTATCTTGAACATATTCAACCAAATTTCTAAGATACTTACCACTAAGATTATTTCCAGCAAAAATTATCTCAGGAAAATTTCTTTCTGAACTTTCCAACTGATTACTAAAAGTATTTGTAAATAAGTCTATTATAGCCTTTGCACCTAAATATGAACCACCTATTCCAATAACAATCAAAACATCAGCCTGTTTTCTAATACGACTTGCAAAATCCTTTATTCTTGAAATTTCTTCTTCATTCCTATGTTCTGCAAGTGTAAGCCACCCAAGCATATTACTTCCAAGACCTGTTTTGTTATTTATAAAATCATGAGCTTCATATACTCTTGACTTTATTTGTTCAAGTTCCATATCATTTACAAAGTTTTCTAATCCACTTACATCTAAATTTATCCCATTCATATATTACCTCCAAGATTATCTTATATAATCACTAGTTATTTCTTTAACTATATTTCTTGCAATTTGTAAATCTTTATCATATTCCTCATTGCTTTTATTTTCCATATTTTTAGATAAAACCAGGTTAAAAGCTCTAGCAAGCTTTATCATATGACTTTCTTTTAATCCTTTAGTAGTACAAGCTGCTGTGCCTACTCTAATACCACTCGTAACTGTTGGCTTTTCTTTATCATTAGGAATTGCGTTTTTATTAACTGTAATATTTACACTTTCAAGTAAATTTTCTGCCTCCTTACCTGTCATATTTTTAGTAGTAAGGTCAATTAGCATCAAATGATTATCTGTACCGCCAGATACTAAATTAAAACCACAAGCTACAAGTTCATCAGCAAGAACTTTACAATTTTTAACCACTTGTTTTATATAACTTTTAAATTCAGGTTCCAAAGCCTCTTTAAAACACACTGCTTTACCAGCAATAACATGTTCTAATGGTCCACCCTGAATACCAGGGAAAATAGTCTTATCTATTTTTTTTGCATACTGCTCTTTACAAAGAATAAGTCCACCCCTAGGTCCTCTTAGTGTCTTATGTGTAGTTGATGTTACAAAATCTGCAAATGGTACAGGTGACATATGTACTCCAGCACAAACAAGACCTGCAATATGTGCCATATCAACCATAAAATATGCTCCTACTTTATCTGCAATTTCTCTAAACTTAGCAAAATCAATACTTCTTGGATATGCGCTAGCACCAGCAACAATCATTTTAGGTTTATACTCTATAGCTTTTTTCTCTACATCGTCATAATCTATAAGTCCACCACTACCAACTCCATAAGATATAAAATTAAACAATCTTCCTGAAAAATTTACTTTTGAACCGTGTGTCAAATGTCCTCCATTATCAAGACTCATTCCAAGAATTGTATCTCCCGGTTCTAGTACTGATAAATATACTCCCATATTAGCCTGACTACCACTATGTGGCTGCACATTAGCATGCTCAGCTCCAAACAATTTTTTAACACGTTCTATCGCAACTTTTTCAACTTCATCAATATATTTACAACCACCATAATATCTTTTAGCAGGATATCCTTCTGAATATTTATTAGTAAGTATAGAACCAACTGCTTCTAAAACTGCATTGCTTACAAAATTTTCAGAGGCAATAAGCTCAATGTTTTTAGCCTGCCTATTTTCCTCATTTTTTATCAAATTATATATTTCTTCATCTACAATATTTAAAGTATCACTCACTCACTTCACCCTTTCATATTCACTTCTTAATATTGAATACATTCTAGTACTATAAAATTTACCTGCCTTAAATCTATTTTCTCTCATTACTCCTTCTAGTTTCATACTGCATTTTTCCATCACTCTGCTAGATGCATTATTAACATCATAACAAATAGCCTCTACTCTATTAAATTTAAAAATTTCAAAGCATATTTCAATTATTTTTTTTAGTGCTTCTGTTGCAATTCCCTTATTATTATAATTTTCACCTATAACATATCCAATATTTGCATTATAATTATTAATGGCTTTTATTTCAATTGAACCTATAACTTTTTTTTCATATTCAATAGCATAACAACCACTCATACCATCATTATATGCTCCTTCCAAAAAAGATATATAACTATACGCATCGTTTATACTACTATATACAGGTAAATTAATATATTTTCTTATACCGACATCAGCCTCTCCCTTAAAAACCTCATATAAATCACTTGCATCATTTATATTAAATTTTCTTAGTACTAATCTGTCCGTATACTGACTTTGCAAATCTTTAAATATCAAATCCTCCATAAATTTTATCCTTTCTACACAAAAATTACAACAATATAATATCATAAAGTTATAATTTTTACAATAATATTGTAAGTTTTATCTTATTAAAATATGGAAAAATTAGACATTGCAAATCAGTTTAAATTTTTATTAAATTTATTTACATTTTTTTAGTATTTTACACTTCATAAATATGATAAGTTTCAAATCCTTCAAATATTATTACAAATTTTTTCAAGTTTTCTCTTTTCTCAAACCTTTTATCTTTTATATATCTTTCCATCTGCTCTATTCCATCCAACCTTAATTTTTGGTTATTAATCTCTTTTGCTTTTTCTTTACTTAAATACTTAAGCTCTATTATAGCTTCATATTTGAAATTACTTACTACTGACTTTTCTACAAATATATCTGCAAATTCTTGAGATGTTGAAAATTCTCCATATACATAATACTTACTACTTAAACTAAAGAAAAGTGAATATATATTTTTTAGATTTTCCTCACTAAAATTTTCTTTATATCTTATACTTTGACTTGATAGAAAACTAACTATAGCTTTTGTCATTTCTTCTATACTACCATTGTCTCCAAATTGTATTATTCCATTATTAATATCTTGTGTCTCTATATTGTATTTCTTGCTTGTAGCTATCATTTTTTGAAAATAGCTTGCATATAATGTCTCTGATACATAATTAGGAATACAAAGTATAGGAAAAACACTCACATCTTTTATTGTTATATATCCATGATAATATAGTAATGATAAAAAACTATCTCTATAAAATACATTCTCATTTAATTCAAATTGTCTTACTATATCTTCACACACCTCTCCATCTGTTATTAGTTCTACCAACTTTTCATAATTCTTATTTGGATTTACTAAATTTGCAAAACTTTCTATTTTATTCCCTAATGTAGCTAAATTATTGTCTACTAAATCTATTGGTGCCTTGTTAAATTCAACATAACTTTTCAAGTAGTACATAACTAATGTTGTATTAAGTGTATGCAAATCTGTACTCTGTGAAAATCTATATCCATCATATTTTTTCATTAATTCCTCATATACCTTTGAATTTAATCCTGTTTGTTTAACTAACTCTTTTACCTCTTCTTTAGTAACACCACACATCGATACAAACTGTGGATATGATGAAATATTTGTTGCTATGTTAAATCCTGATGTTAAGCTATCTAATGCAATAGGAGTTACACCTGTTGCAAAAAATCTATCTATTACACTATCAGCACATCCCGCATACTCCTTTATTATCTCATAGAATGCTCTTACAAATCCTCCCTGCTCTAATGATTTTATATAACATGATATATCTCCATCAAAAATTCCATTTATAAGATAATCATATTCATCTATTATTACATATATTTTATTTCCTAATTTTAAATTACGTTTTAAATTTTGAAATTTCGATAGTAAATCTAAAAGTATCATAGAAGCACTCGTTTTTTCTTCTAACTTTATATCTAAATCATATTTTGCTATAAATTCTTTGCATGATGTATATACCCTTTCATTAAAACCTTTTTTTATTTCTTTTGTATCACTTATATCCATTCCAGAAAAGTTAAAACTTAAAATGTAATAATTATTTTTCTTTTCTGTGGGATTATCATATATGTATAGACCTTTAAATAATTTTTCAAATTCATATTTTGTATTTATATCATAATAACACATTAGCATGTTAACAAATAGACTTTTTCCAAATTTACGTGGACGTAAATATGTAGCATATGTATAATCTTCTAGCTTTTCTATATACATCGTTTTATCTACATACATATACCCTTCATTTCTTAATGTTTTAAAATCAGATTCATCATATGGCATTTTTATATTTTCCATGATATCACTTCCTTTGCATATACTATATCATACAAATACATATTTTACAATGACTTTCAAATAAATTATATGCTATTTTCTATTAATTTCATAAACGATTTTTTATATAAATTCATATAATGAGAAAACAAAAAACACAGAAGTATTTAACCAATACAATCTATGCTCTTTTTACTTGTTTTAAATCAAATTTTCCAAAGTTTAAAAATCACTAAATCAAACTTTATAATAATTTTATTTATTAAGATAAAATTAATCATTATTAGATTTATAAATATTATTTAAAATTTCCCTTAAATTAGAATACTCAGAATGAATTTTACTATTTGCATATTTTCTCCACTCGAATTCATTATCATTTATTAAAAACTCTCTCATTTTTGTTGCAGATATTTGCATACTCTTTCTATCAACATAAATTTCAGTTAAATTCTCAACTGTTTTTTTATCAAAACATTTAAAGATATCTTTATCCTTACCATATATAATACAACTAGGTATGTTATTTAAGATATCTTCTGCTTCACTTAAAACATATTTTCCCCATTCAGGGGAAAGCTTTGTTGAATCCTTAAAATCTGGTAAAGGCTTTATTATAATTTTTCCGCTTTCAACTTCATCAGAATATATAGTTGATATTAATTTTTTTCGATAATTTACATCATATGGATTTCTCTTCGTTTCACTCTCATTAGATGAACCAATAAATACAAGTAATTTGTTACACAAACTAAGTCCTATATTTATTAATTTTTCATGTCCTATATGTATATGTTGAAATCTTCCAACTATAACGCCACTTTCAAAAACTTTCATTTATTATCTCCTTAATTACTAAAATTTATTAATTTGTAGCATATTTATATGAACCTGGAGCTACATTAAAAGAAATATTACTACCATCAGAAGTAGCAACAATTGTACCACACTCATCAGTTCTGTACACTAATATATTCATATTTTTAAGTCTATTCATTACTTTTTTAGTTGGATGATGATAATCATTATTCTTACCAACACATATAACTGCATATTTAGGTGAAATTGCATTTAAAAATTCTTGTGTGGACGATGAACTTGAACCATGATGCCCTATTTTTAAAACATCTGATTTCAAATTTACATTAGCCTTTAACATCTCAGTTTCTGACACATCTTCAGCATCTCCAACAAACAAAAATGAATTATTACCATATTCAAGTCTTATACAAATAGAGTAATTATTTGCATCATCATAACTTATGTTATTTGGAGCCAATACTGTAAATTTAGCCTCTCCTAAAAAATACTCATTTCCAACACTTGGAGCAGTAAGCTTTAAATTTTTATTTTTCACAGCAGTTACAAAATTTTGATATGTTTTTGTAGTAGATGTCTGCTTTGGAAAAAGTAATGTTCCAATATCAAAACTATTTACAATCTGAGCCATTCCACCTATATGATCCTCATGTGCATGTGTTCCAATTACATAATCAAGTTTAGTTATACCTTTATTTTTTAAATAATTTGTTACTATATCCTTTGCAGAATTTGTACCTGCATCAATTAACATTGAACTATTACCATACATAATTAAAATCGCATCTGCTTGACCAACATCAATATAATGAACTGTAAGTAATTCGCTATTATCTAAAGTATCACTTAAATTGTTGCTTTCAACAACATTTTCTATATTACTTTCTTTTGCAATAAAATCTTCACTAAAATTTGTATCTTCATAAAATAGTTGTATACATACTGTAACTAATATTAATACACACACTACTAAAAAATATATAATTTTATTCTTTTTAGTCTTTTTTAAACTCATATAGTTTTCATACTCCCCTTTTATAGATCATGTTCCCACAAATCTTTTAACATCTCATTTATTTTTTCTTTTTGTTTTAATGTAGCTACCTCATCTACATATATTTTTTCATCATCTAACACTAAAACATCATTTTCTTTTACATTTTTAGGTAGTTTTTTCTTTGGAATATTTATCATTTCCAAATTTTCTCTCTCGCATACTGCAAATTTTCCTTCAAATCTATCTATAACTATTCTTTCTTTCATTATTATGCCTTTCTGTCTTATCTATATTAATAAATATATTTTAACATAGAGAAAAGCATATTTCAAGAAAAAATTATTATAAAAATAAAATGTATGAAGAAGTTAAAACATAAATTTACATAATTTAATAACATGTAAAAAAACCGTAGTCATATAAAACTACAGCTTTTTAACAATACTATTCATTCTTTAAAATTTTAATTCATTTATATTTACTATGTCTACAATACTCCTTTTGTTAATTATACATATTTTATTATCCTTGGTTATTTCCACTAATAAAATTGCATCATCATCAACAAAGACCTTAATAAAAATTGTATTTTCTAATATTATATAGGAATGTAAAATATACTCTACTATTCCAATATTAGATAGCAATTTATCAAAAAAATTATTCTTCTTAAAGAATACAACATTCTTTGAAAAAGCATTATATTTCGCTCTTAACTCTTCATTTATCCGCAAAATATAATTTACTATCCTCCACTTATAAAAATACTCTTTGTACGAATAATAATTCATCATCTTTCATCTCCTTTATTAAAATAGAAAACTATACATTTGTGTTTTTATTATATGCTATATTAAAATATGTGTCAAATTATTTTTTATAATTTTTCTATTTTCGACTTTATTTTTATATAGTCAACAACTCTGCACTTAAAGTACAGAGCTTGTTTTGCGGACTGAAAG
>CAOKPF010000062.1 GCA_948470565.1 uncultured Clostridium sp. | reverse complement strand
AATTTTTTTATGTTACATTTCTGTTACAAAATAGAAATTTGATTAAATTCCCCTGGCATTTTTTAGAAGAAAAAAATAAAATTTTTATTATTATTTTATATACAATATTTATTAAATTTACCTAGTAAATTACAATTGCATATATAAGTAAATTTTCACAAATTTATGTTATCTTAATTTTTATTTGACATTATTAATTTTTAGTGATATAATCTTTTCACTATTAATTTAATTCCAAATAAATTTAGGAGGTAGAATTTATGAATTTTAGAAAAACGAAATTATTTAATGTAATTACCATCATGCTAATTTTTTCAATTATTAGCAGTAATTCTTTAACAGGGTACGTAAATGCTGAAACTGGTATATTGCCTAACTACATAGAAGATAAAAAACAAAATTTAGCACAATATGGTATTGTAAAAAGTGATATTTTAAATGTTCGGGAAGAGCCTAATATCACAGCAAAAAAATTAGGTACACTTTCACAAAATAAAGCTATATTTATTACAGATACAACAGATGATGGATGGTATAAAATAATGTATAATAATAACTATGCCTATGTTTCTGCTGACTATATAAAATTAAAAAAGGTTGAAGTATACCTGCCAAATAGTGATACATTTGTTATAATTCCGGCAAAACAATATTTTGAAATATTATCTATTACAGACGACTATTTTATTATATTATATAATGATATCGAAAGCTATTTATACACTAATGAAGTAGAAAAAAAATTGAAAAAACTTTCTATAACAGTTGAAGAGAATTATGATAATAAATATGCAATTGTTAAACCAAATACGCTAAATGTACGTGATTTTCCATCACTAAGTGGCACAAATATCGATAGTCTTTATTCTCAAACTTATGTTACAGTAACAGAAAGACTTTCAAACGGTTGGTACAAAATAAAAAGTGATACTACTAAAAAAGAGGGTTACGTAGATAGTGATTATATAAAATTTAAACCAATTAAAATGTATGTAAAAAAAGCCTTTAAGATTGTAACAAAAACTGGCAAAAAAATAAAATTAAAAGCACATGAATGTGTTGAAGTTTACAACGAAAGCGGTAAATATTATGTTATAAAATATAAAAATAAGATCTACAAAGTGGCAAAAAAATTTCTTATTTCTGCAAAAAAAGAAGCAAAAAGAATAAAAAAATTACTAAAGAAAAATAAATATGTCAAAAAATTTCTAAAATCTTTTAGTACATACTTTTCCACTTCAAATACAAACCGTGCTAATAATATAAAACTTGCAGCTAAAACTATATCTATTGTTATAATGCCTGATGAACAATTTATATGGTCAGATATAGTTGGACAAACTACAAAAAAGAAAGGTTATAAAGTAGCACATGTAATTTTAAATGGTGAATATGTAGATAGTTATGGAGGCGGTGTATGTCAAGTTTCGACAACATTATTTAATTCTGTAGATAAATTAGGATTAAAAATATTAGAACGTCACCAACACTCTCTTACTTCAAGTTACGTTGCTAAAGGAAGAGACGCAACAGTTGCACATGGCTCAAAAAATTTTAGGTTTAAAAATAATAAAAAATACCCTATATATATTAATGCATATGTATATGGTGGTACTCTTACAGTAGATATAGACAAAGTATGTGTATAATTTTCTATCTAATTTATTATGGAAACTATATGAAACTATTTCGTATAGTTTCTTTTTATATTTTGAAGATATAGGCATTTTTTTCTAGTATAAAATAGAAAAAATTTTTTTATTTTCTTTTTATCTGTTGACAAGAAAATAAAAAAATGCTATAATTTATTTGTACTAAAAAAGTTCTAACAAAAAATAAATTAGTATGTAAATTGTGTCGTCCAAAATATATATGCGAGTGTGGCGGAACTGGCAGACGCACAGGACTTAAAATCTTTTTTGCAGATTTAAAGTCTAAAAGTTTGAAACACTGCTATTACTTGATTTGACTTATAATAAATTTTTAAAAAATCTTGTTAGTTCTATCAAAAGTTCTAACAAAAAAATAAATTAGTATATAATATAATGTTGTTCCAAAACACATATGCGAGTGTGGCGGAACTGGCAGACGCACAGGACTTAAAATCCTGCGACCCTCAAAAGTCGTACCGGTTCGATTCCGGTCACTCGCACCATAGGGGCAACATTATATTACATAAATATATAAAATAAAGTTCTAACACTTTATTAAAAAACAAGTTATTGTACTGAAATAATTTGTTCTTTTTTTTGCTTTTTTTCAAATAAACCTGTAATTACATTAGCAGAATTTTTATTTGATTCATCATCTATGTGTGAATATCTTAGTGTAGTTTGATAGCTAGAATGACCTAACCATAATTGTATATCTTCTAATCTCACGCCATTTCTTCTAAGTAAAGTTGCACAACTATGCCTTAAATCGTGAAATCTAATATGTCGTAGATTATTTTTACTCAATATTTCAGAAAATTTTTGTGTAATATATCCTGGTTTAATAAGTTCGCCTAAATCATTTCTACATACATAATCTTTGTATTGTTCATTGTAAGTATTTCCAAAATATTTTTTATCTTCCTTTTGTTTTTCTTTGTGTCTTAGCAATAATTCCTCAACTAATGGTATTAAGGGTAATGTTCTATAACTAGACTCATTTTTTGTCTTATCTTCAAAAATAAATTGTGATACTCCATTAATTTTTCCATAACCTACTGTATGTTTTATTGTAATTGTTTTTTCTTTAAAATCAATTGCATTCCACTTTATGCCTATTACCTCACTTCTTCTAAGTCCATAATAACTTGCAAGTAATATTGGAAGTTCAATAAATTTGCCTTTTATTATATTCATAAGTTGTTCTAATTCTTCTAAAGTAAAGAAATCGCCTATAAATTGTTTTTCTTTAATATTATCAATTTTATCAATAGGGTTACTAGGTATTACTTCTTTTATAACTGCTCTTTTTAATGCTTTACTAATATTCGCATTATAATGTTTAATTGTATTATTACTTAGTACAATTTTACTTAAATGTTCATAAAATTCTGTAATATGTATAGGTTTTAGCTCTAGTAATTTTATATTTTTTTCTTTAAAATATGAATATAATCTACCTTTTACTACTTGTGAATAGCCAATATATGTTGTTTTTGCTATACCATTTTTTATACTTTCTAACCAGTCTATCATATAATCACAAAATAACATATCATAATATTTTGCTAAAGTATTATCACTAGGTTTATTATTTATTGTTGTTTTTTCTAATTCTGTTATAATTTCTTTTAGTTTTTGTTCCGCTAATCTTTTATTTCCTTTTACTTTTAATTTTGTAGATACCCATTTAGGTTTTCTTTTCCCTTTATCATCATAAAGATTAACTACTGCATAATATATGCCTTTTTTTATTTGTAAACTACCTGTTAACATTTTACTCCTTTCCTATAACAGATTAAATTTACCATTGATACATTTATTATATCACGGTATTTCAAATAAATCATTTATCTCGCATAATATACGAAATAACATTAATTTTTGGTATTTTATATTCTCTTCCTACTTTTATACTTTCTATTTGATTTTCTCTTAACATTTTGTATGCTAGTGTAGAACTAATACCACCTAACATTGACATCATTTGTTTAATATTTACTACATCAGGATAAGAAGAAAACATTGAATTATATACTTTTTCTAAATTTTTCAATATTCATCACCTCTCTTTTAATAAAATTTTGTTATTCATATTAATTTTTTTAGGAAGTTCATTTGTTGTACATATATTTTTATTAATATAAAACGTATTACTCTTACAATCATAATCATAAATACTACTACAAAATTTTCTCAAATTTATCTTAGAAATATGAGGTTTTGAAGATAATTCAATACTTGCTTGTTCGTGTTGTAATTTCATAAAGTTTTCTAACTCCTCTTCCTTTTTCTTAGCCCTATAATCTTTTTGGTAATTATATAAATATATTTTTCTGTTATATATATTATCTTCTTTTCGTTTTTCTTTTTCACTAAAATATCTATCATCAAGTTTTATAATTTTAGTAACGTATGCTTTAGACACATTTAACTTTTTTGATATATCTACTTGTTTTAAATGTTGATTATAGAACATTTCTAAAATTTGATTTTTTTTATTCAATTTATCACTCCTTTCTTTAGTTAACTTTTTGTTATCATATTATATATATGACAATACTATATACTCTCTTCAAGATAGTATATAGTAAATTAATATATATTACTAACAAACATTATATAAAAAACTATTGCAAATGTCAATAGTATATGGTATAATTTTATAAAATACTAACAAATTATACTAAAATAAAAAATGAGTAAAGGATTGATAAAATGTATAATGAAAATAAAACAATAAGTGTTTATATAGACAAAGAGAATAGACAAGAATATATTACTTGTACTAGGTTTTTGCCAAAATATAAACGTACCTATATGGGAAATGATTTATATTTTTCAAAAGAAGAAGTCATAGATTTACCTAAATACAATCAATTTGAAACTAATGAAAGTAATCTATTTTATGAGAAAAGTGAAAGAGTATTTACCATTAACACAGTTGGTACATATTTAGTAGATTTTTTAAATACAGATTTTGGAAGTATTGAGAGTATAAAAAGATATGTTGAAAAATATGACATATTTTTATTGAATTCACTATGTGGTAATAAACTAGATTTAAAAGATTTGTATTCTTTTAAAGAATATAATGATGTAATAGAATTATTATTTAATGAATGCTTAAAAGATATGGAAAAAATAAAAAGTAATTTTTTAACGGTTATTGACTATGTATATAATTTATATGACTTAAAAGAAATAGAAGAATTTACACCATATGAAAGATACTATACCCTATCTAATAGTAATTTAAAGAATACAGTAACTCAGTATTCTAGTGCATTAAGTTTAGATTTTAATACTAATATAAATTTTATGAATATTGGACCAGTTGGTCCAAAACCGAAGTATATATATGAAAGACTAAACATTGTAAAAAATAGGAAAAATAATAGAAGAATATTAAATTGTCCCTATCTTATATCAAGTAACTATTTTTCAAGTATATTGTATATAGAATTGGTTGAACTAGTATCAATTAATGATTTTCCATTGAAAAAGTGTCAAAATTGCAGTAAATATTTTATGCCACAAAAAAGAACAGATGAAATATATTGTAATAATATATATGAAAATAATTTAACTTGTAGACAGATTGGCTCACAATTGAGTAGAAAAAAAAGATTACAAGTTGAAAATAGTATTGATAGATTATATAGAAATGCTTATCAACAAAAATTATTAAGAGTAAAAAGAAATCCAAATAATAAAGATTATAAAGCAGACTTTGACTGGTTTAAAAAAAGAGTAAAAGAAATAAGAGAAGATATAAAAGAGGGAACAAAAACTGAAGAAGATTTTAAAAAATGGCTTTTAGATGTGAAAGAAAAAAGGTGGTTTGAGTAATAGTAGGGACAGAGTTATACAAACAAAATAGAAATTTCAAAAAAAATATAGACTAAAATAAAAAATAATTATATAATAAGAAGTATAAAATAGAGTGAGGTAAATTATGGAGGGATTAATAGTAAATGACTATAAAATTATAAAATATATTGGCAAAGGACAATTTGGAACAGTATATTTATGTGAAAAAAACTTGAAAACATATGCAATGAAAATATTTAATTTGGATTATGTATCATTAGAATATAATATAAATGGGGAAAATAATAGAATTAAGCGTGAAATTGAAGCATTAAAACGAGTAAAACACAAAAATACAATTAATTATATTGATGATGGATATTTTGAAAATAATAATCAAATGTATATATATGTTATAATGGAGCAAGCAAAAGGTATAGAATTAAGAAAATATATGTATGAGCATGAATTATCTTTGAATGATGTAATAGCAATAATGAATCAAATTATTGATGCTTTAGATTGCATTCATAAAAGTAACATTGTTCATAGGGATTTAAAACCTGAAAATATTTATATAGATGAAAATAAAACAATAAAATTATTAGATTATGGACTATCAAAAATTATTGATTTTACCTCTATTACATCAACAGGAAATACTATTGGAACGCCAATTTATATGTCACCAGAACAGATTATGGACAGTAAACATATAGATTATCGTTCTGATTATTATAGTGTAGGAGTTATTTTATTTGAATTATTAACAAAAAGATTTCCATATAATGGTACAAACATAAATGAAATATATTATAAGATATTAAATGAAAAACCAATATCAATATTACAGTATGTTCCAGAAATACCGAATTATATAGATAACCTTATTATTGCATTGCTAGAAAAAAATGTATATAAAAGACCTGATTCGGTTGATAATATAAAGAAAATATTAAATAAGAATAATAAAGATATGGAAAATGCTGGAGAAATTATTCCAAATTTTTATTTGAGGCTATATAATGAGAGCACAATAATGAAAGAGTTTTATAAAGATGGCAATAAAATAGAAAATGCCATTTTTCCTATAAATTTACAAACAAATCAGAAAGGTGTATTAAATCAATTATCAAAGAATAATATTAATTATATATTCGATCCTTCTACAATTAGATTAACATACGATACTTTTTCTGATATAAGAGGGTTAGTTGAGCTACCATATGCTCCTAATGGATATGATAAATACGAAATTAGTGATTTTGATAGTATAGAAAAGAAAAGGGAATATGTAAAAAATGTTGTAAGTGAGCAATTAAAATATAATAGTGATTATATTTTGGCACCATTCCATGCTAGTAATAATTCTGGATTTGTAAGTATAAAGAGTGAAAATATAGATACTTGGTTTACTTTAGATGTTAAATTGTTAAAGGAAACAAAAGATTATATGTTAGAAAATAGAATTAATAAAAAATTAGTAATGGGAATTTGCATAAAAAAGGATATACTTACAACTGCTAGTGAAAGAGAATATTTACTTAATGTATTAACTGGACTACCTGCAGATATGTATATTGTATATGTTGATACAATCGATTATAATTCAAATATGTCAGAAATATATAATTATATGCTTACTCTCTTAAAATTACAAAAATTTTCTAGAAAACCTGTTATTGCTGGAAGAATAAACTCAGCATTTGGTTTAATTCTATTATATTTAGGATTATACGCCTTTGAAAGTGGAGCATCACGATTTGAAAGTTATTATGAAGAATTATATTCAGAAAAAAGTAATCCATATAATATGTATGTTACATATTATATACCGCAATTATTAAAGAATATTTCTATTTCTAGAAAAGACCCTTCTAAATTAGTGGGTATATTATATAGTAAAGTTGGAGCGGAGTTAAAATGTAATTGTCCATATTGCAAAGGGAAAAATATAGAAGAAATTTTACAAGAAAAAAATTGTAGGTTACACTTTTTATATAATAGGAACAAAGAAATAGATTATATAAGAAGCTTAGATAAAAAACAAAAAATAGATTATATAACTAGGTATATTGATAATGCAATTAATTATTATCAAGAGTTAAACCCAGTTTTTAAAAGTAATGATTGGGAATATTTAAAAAAATTACAAAAGATAGTACCAGATTTAGTTAAAGATTTGGAGTAGATAATATGAAAGAAAAAGATTTAGTAAATATATTAAATGATTACATAGGAAGTAAAAAGATTATTTATGGTAATGAAATAAGAATGGGAATAGGAATACCTGATATAATGATATGTTCAGATGTATTGAAAAAAGATAGCTTAATAACAGATTACTATACATTGAAAATATATGACTATATAAATAAAAAGAAAGTTGATAATATAAATGAAATAACTAAAAATGTTTCAATGTCAAAGAAAAATATTTATAAATATATTTATGAGTTGAAAGAAAAGAATATATTAGAATTTGAAAAAAATAAAATTGAAGTTTTAAGGAATATAGAGTTAAAAGACATTGGGACAAACATTTCAATAGAGGTTAAATTAAAAGATTGGAAAAATGGAATACTACAAGCCAAAAGATATTTAAGATTTTCTGATTACTCATACTTAGCTATATTAGAACAATACCAAAAAAATATTGATTTAAAAGAGTTAAAAGATAGTGGAATAGGTTTAATTGTTGTGGGAGATACAATACGACAAGTTATAAGACCAAGAAAATCTAAGCAATGCGATAAATATTTTAAATATATTTCAATTTCTTCCTTATTTGATAAAAACAATACAAATTCAAATACAGAGTTTAATTCTAAAAATTTATTGTCAATATGGTGATAATATGCTAGTATAATAAATTAATTAAAGAAGATTAGTGTAATAATTTTACATTAGTCTTCTTCATCTAAATCTATAAATAAATCTGAGTCAAAAAAGTCTTTTAGAGTTATTCCTATACCATTACATATATTATAAATTACTCTTACTTTTAAAACTCTATTTTCTTCATTAAAAAATGTTCCAAGCGTTGATTGAGTAATACCACATATAGTGCATAATTTGTTTATTGTTATATTTCTTTCATCACAAAGTTGCAAAATTCTTTTTTTCATTGCATCGCTTAATTTCAATATTCTCACGTCCTTTATAGTATTATACAATAAATTGTTGCTAAAAATTAACGAGTAAACGTTGACAAATAAAAGTTGTTATTATATAATATATTAAAAAGTAGGAGGATAATTGTGAGAAATATAACTGTTGATATATGTAATAAAAATAATATGCTTGATATACTAGTTGATGGTTTGGATGGTAAATTACCTTATATGACTAAAAGTGAAAAAGTGGAATATGACAATTATTCAGAAGAAATAAATCAAAATTACGATTGTTTTATTACAAAAAATAAAGAACTAGTACCACAAGAAAACCAAGAAAAAATAAAAAATGTTGTTAAGCAATATGCAGAAACTTGTACTTGTAGAAACGCATTATTAAATGACTTATATTATAAAGATGGAGTAAGAGATGGAATATGTTTACTTTTAGAATGTTTTAGGAGTGAGTAAAATGTCTAAAAATAATGTTTTTCATTGTTTACTAAAAAGAGAATTAAAAGAAAGTAACCCTATAAAATATCACGAATTAGTTACTAATGGTAGTATTGATAGTTACTTAGATTATAAAGAAATAGAAATTAGAGATATGTTAGAGATAGTGGAAAAACAGTTAAGAGAATTTTATATTCCACCAAAGAATAAAAAGCAAAATAATTACATTAAATATGAAAATACAATAAAATATATTGCTATTGAAATAGTAAAAAACAATATAGTTTTATAATCATTAAGTAATACAAAAATGTACTACTTAATGATTTTGTTATGAGAAAAATGTTACATTTCGTATTCTTCTTCTCTTTCTAATTCTCTATAATATTCTCTTTCTAACTGTTCCGTAGGGTTGACTGATATATCGTTATCATATTCGATTTTTTCTATTGTCTTATCAAAAGTTAAATTTAATTTTCTGGAAATCCAATGACAAATATAAGAAATAATATCTTTAGCACAGTTTAAAACTTTTTGCAGTTTATGTACTTCATTTTCTAACTGTATATTTTTAGATTTTAACTTTCTATTTTGAGTATGTAATTCTTTATTTTCTAAAATGCACATATCTGCTTTATCTACTATTTTTGATACTTTGGTAAGTTCTTTATTTAATTTTGTATTTTGTTCTATTAAAATTGAATTTTGAGTTTTTAGTGGTTGTATAATCTCATTATTTATTTTCTTATATCTATCAATAGTTATCTTTTTTATTTCCTCTATATCTTTTACTTTATATTCTTCAACTTTAATTTCACATAATTGCTTTACTTTATTAAAGTTAGTTATTTTTTTATAATCTTCAAGTGATATATGTTTCAAGTTCGATGTTTGTCCTCTTTCAAGTTTAAAGCCTTTGCTTGTAATATAGTTATAGTAATTATCTTGTAAAATTCTATAACTATCTCGTTCTTTCCAAAATTCACTACAAGCAATTTTTCTTATTTTATTACCTTTTTTATCAGTTGAGTCAGCAACAGGTATAAAAGTTAAGTGTAAATGAGGAGTTTCCTCATCTAAATGTACATTAGCTGAAATTATATTGTTTTCTCCTAAGTTTTTATACTCACAAACAAAGTTATATGATTCTTGAAAAAATCGTTTTGTTTCATCTATTCCAATGTCATTAAAAAATTCTAAGTCAGAAGTAATAATGTATTCACATACTATATTACTAACAGATTTTATTTGCCCTTTTAGATTATTTTTTTGTCTAATATTATCAAATTCTTTTTCATAACTATTTTTACATTGTTTTATATTGTAGTTTAAATATGTTTTATCTTTATCTATATTTTTGTTTGAATAGTTAGTATTTTTTCTTTCATTATGTCTATATATTCCTTTTAGATTTTCTCTTTTGTATTTTTCATTTCGTATGATTGCATAACTCATTTTAAAATCACTCCTTTCAATTTAAGATAAACACTTCTTCTGGTTAAGTTAAAGTGTTGTAACACACTACAACACTTTTTGCAAAAGTGTTTACGGTGGCAGGAGTTCCTGCACCCTTTCTATCAATAAGTGCTTTGCACAAATTGATAGATTAACAAAACAAAATAAATAAGCTATCGCAAATTTATTTTATTTTGTTAAAGAAAAATCACAGTTCTAATTCCTGTGATTCTTTTTTATATGATATATTATCGTAAAGAGATTCTATAAATTCTTCTGAATACTCTCTACCATAATGTTTATTTGATAATTTTTCTTTTTTATTTATCATATTAGTAGGTATTTCTTTTCCAAGTATTGTATTACAAATACAAGTTATTAAATATGATTTATAATTTCTAACATTTTCGTAGTTTTTTATAAATACAATTTCTACATTGTCTAAATGTTGTTCAGTTAAACTCGATAATAATTCTTTTATATCACTTTGCATATATTCTTTACTATCTAATTGTAATTTTGGCAAAAAATAAAGAGTATCAATGGTAGAATTAAACAAACTACCAATAGATACTCCAGTTTTTAAAATTATATTGTAAAATTTTGAAAGATTACAATTTTCTTTGATTTTCTTCAATTCAATACTAGAAGATATATAATTTTCATTATTATTATCTTTATTATTACTTGGGTGTAAATTTTCCACTGGTACAGGTGTATTTTTTACACTACTTTGTTGTGAATTTTCTACTACTTTTTTTACTTTGTATTCTTGATTAAATATATCTTCAACATATATTTTATATGCAAGTCCTTTTCCTTGTGTAAATTGATGTATGAGATTAAGTTCTTCTAACTGTTTAAATATGCTAATTGCTGTTTTTTTAGTGGTAGGTAAATCATTTTGTAAATCTTGTCTTGAATAATATATAAATACATCGCCTTTTTTATCAACCCATTTATTACTTATAGATAGACTAAGTCTATCTAATATAAAAATATAACCTAACTTAGCTAATGGATTTAATTTTGTTTTATATGGCTCATTATTTAAAATACATTTAGGTACTTTATAAAATAAATAATTTTTTACATTATTAATATTAACATTTGGCATTTATTCTCCTTCCAAGTCAAAATAAACTACCTTAAATTTAATAAGGTAGTGTTCAATGGTAAATTGTCTATTATATTACCAAAAGTTCTAACAATGTTCTAACTTTTTATTCTTTAAAACTATAAAAATGATAATATTTTATACTCATTATTATATCAATATTCGATAACAAAAAATAGTACAAAATGCTTTCATATCAATAGTTTTAAAAAGCGTTAAATAAACTTAAAAAGTTCTAAATTATAAAGTACACATAAAACTTAAAATCCTGCGAGCCTCAAAACTCGTACTGGTTCGATTCCGGTCACTCGCACCAACGACGTATCTGTTCGAACTAAATTGAACAGATTGATACAAAAATCATTCAGCAAATGGATGATTTTTTTGTTTGCTCAAAAATATCATCCAAGAAAGGATGGTGTTTGAAATGAAGATAATTAAGCAAGAACTAGAATTTGAGGAATGTCTAAAACAAAGACTTGAATTTATATGTGAATTTTCTAAAGTTACTCCTACTTTTATCAATGGTAGCATTAGAAGATTATTACAAACTAGATCCAGATAACAAAATGGAAACTTATAGATTTGGAATACTCTACATCAATGAGGAAGATAAATTTCAAATGCAAGAAATTGATACAGCATTTGATGATATACCAGATGAAACAAACGATAGTGTAATTTACACAAAAGAGCCTACTCCTATTTCAGTAGGTGTAAAGCCAGTAAAATTCTGCGAAGAAATGCAAGAAGAAATAAATTAACGTGGCACGTTTTGTTTTTGTGATAACAAAAATGAAAGTGACGATAGTTAATTTGAATAAATTTTATCCCTGTGGGAGAAAATTTATTGCCTCACAGAGCCCCCGAGTTTTGAATGTAGGTCAAAACTCATAGGGGGTTAGGAATATTGACTAAAGTCAAATTCCTATGCTACGAAGCAATGTCAAAAGGAGGAAAAAGATGAGCGAAGAATTAGCATATTCTATTCACTTGGGTAGTGATAAAAACAAAACAGCAAAAGCCAAAGAAGTTGCAAAAAATAATCCATCTGGAGAAACATCATTTTCAAATAATGGAATACAAAATGCTACCCAATTATCAAAAGTAAATAAGCATAATTTAAGAGATTACGATAATGACAAAGAAAATATACAAATAATCTATGGAACTGATAATTTATACAAAGATATGCAAGACCTATATTTTCAAGAATTTGAACAAGCAAGAATTGAATATAACGGAAAGCAAACTCGTGAAGATAGAAAAATAAAAGACTATTTTAAGCATATATCACAAGATAAGCAAAAAGATTTAGCTTGTGAATTTATTATAGAACTCGGAGATATGGATTTTTGGAATTATAAAGATGACTATTACAAAAGGGGTATGACACAGGTTTATAAAGAGCAAGTTCAAGATTTAGTAAGAATTGTACCAGAATTTAAAGTGGCAAATGCAGTAATTCATTTTGACGAAACATCTCCACATATGCACATTGTAGGTGTTCCAATAAAAGAAGATTATAAAAGAGGTATGAGAAAACAACCTGCTAAGTCAAAAGTCTTTACGAAAGAATCACTACAACAAATACAAGATGAAATGAGAAATTGTTGTATAAAATCTTATAATAAAGTCTATTGTGAAAATTCACTATTAAAACAA
>CAOKPF010000061.1 GCA_948470565.1 uncultured Clostridium sp. | reverse complement strand
GGTAGAATGTTTGCAAAAGATACTAATACACAAGAAAGTCAAATAACACCTATGCCAACCAGTAAAATGGAAACAAGTCAAATGCAAACATCACCAATGAATACAACAAAAATGAATGAAAATAAACAAGAAAATACAAGTGATACCACAAAAACTACTAAAGTAAATAATAATGGAATAAGTACTGAAAGAAAGATATTTAATACAGGTAAAGAATTTTTGAATATGGGAATGTATATGGCTGAAGGAAGAAATTTTAAAACAAATAGGGAATACAATAGACACAATATTAATAATACAAGAAAAGAAGATTATAACAAAAAAGATAAAGAAGAAAGTGCTATTTCAAATATGCAGGAGCAAGATAAATCATGATACAGGAACAAATAAAAAACAAAGTAAAAAAAGAAGTTAAGAAAAAAATAAGAAGAGTAGCATTAATATTATTAAGTAAATTAGCAATTCCCATAGCTATTATTGTTATTATATTTATATTAGTTTCTTTTATTACAGACATTTTTTATATAGGTATCAAAAACGAAGATAAGAGTAATATGAAAAATGAAATTAAGTATTATACAACTGCTGAATATACAGATGAAGATAGTAAATCCTTTTTTGAAAGTGTTGGAGATTTTATTGCAGGAATATTTGGAAGTAAAGAAATAGTAGGAAATGCTGAATTTCCAGTAGTAGGTAAAAGTTTCAAAGATATAACTAGTTATTATGGAAATCGAACAGCACCAACGGCTGGAGCTTCAACATTCCATAGTCGGAATTGATATTGCAGCACCAGAAGGAACAAAGATTATTGCAATATGTGATGGTGAAGTAACAAGAACAGCTTGGGGAGGTGCAGGAGGATATACAATAACAATAAAAGCAGAAGAATATACATTTTCATATTGCCATAGTGATCCTAAATTTCTTGTAAAAGAAGGAGATAAAGTAAAAAAAGGACAAGTAATAGGTAAGGTTGGACCAAAAAATGTATATAATGTACCAGGTAATCCTTATAAAGACTCTTCAGGAAATCCAACGAATCGGAGCTACAACAGGTTGTCATTGTCATTTTACAGTTAGAAAAAATGGACAAACAATAGATCCATTAACAATTTTAAAGGGAGGAGATAAAGCATAATGGTAGTTATTTTTACAGGTAGCAATGAAATAGATAAAATACTAGAAACAGAAATTAAAGGCTCTATGGTAGTAAGCTATGCAGATTTTATTATTGAAGATGATAAATTTAAAAGTCAGACAGTAATACTTGCAAGCAATGCCATAGAAACTGATTTTAGAGAATATCTATATCAGTTAAGGAGTAGAAACATAAGAGTAATCTTATTACTAAAAAATGAAAAAGAAGAAAATACAAAGATTGCTTTAGAAAACGGAATCTACGATTTAGTTTTTGGTAATTTTTATCCTAGTCAAATAAAAGAAATCTTAGATAATCCTAGAAACTTTTCAGACATATCTAAGATATATAGAAAACTATTTAATATTCAAATTAAGAAAAAGGCAAGAAAGAATTAATAGAAAGTAAAGGATAAATATGAGAAAAGTTAGAAAAATTTTAAAGCATTTTTTTATAATATTAGTATATATGATTTGGTTATTTGGATTGAATATGGTACTACCAATTGAAGAGAATGATTCAAATTATCAAAAACAAAATACTATTATTTATACTAATAAAATATAAATTTTAAATTTATATAGTTAAGGAGGTGAGGATAAAAATAAATAATTAAGGAGGTGGCATAGATATAAAAAAAGTAAGAGTTTCACATATAATAATAATTGTATTTATAACAATATTTATAATATCTTCATATCTTCTAATAAAAGACTTTCTACAATACAAGGAAAATAAAGATTCTACTAGTGAATTAGTAGAAAATGTAATTATAAAAAGTGATGAAGAAGAAAGCATTAATATAGATTGGGAAGAACTTAAAAACACTAATAAAGATATAATAGGTTGGATAAAGATAGAAAATACCAATATTAATTATCCTATTTTACAAGATGATGGAAGCTTAAAGTATTTAAAACGCTTATATGATGGAAAATATAATAACAATGGTTCAATATTTACGGTAAATAAAAAGCCATTTATAGATGATATAACTGTTTTGTATGGACATAACATGAAAAATAGAACTATGTTTTCAGAACTAGATAAATATATGGATAGAAAATTTTTAGAAGAACATCCTAGTATAGAAATATATACAGAGAATCAAAATTATAGAGCTATTATTTTTAGTTGCTATTCAATAGGAGTTAATACAGAGGAAAACAATATTAAATCGTTGGATTTTAATGAAGAAATAGAATACTATAAAAAGAAAAGTAAGTATTCTATAAATGATGTAGGTAAAATTGAAAAAACACTAAAATTATCAACTTGTTCTTATCTAAATAATCATACAATACCAACAGATCAACGATATTATATTGTTGCAAAATTAGAAAAATTAATTAAATATTAGAAATTTTCTAACTCAAATTTTTTCTCAAATTGTAAAAAAAATTAAACTATACTATTCTCTTATGCAAGAGGTGATATAAATGAAAAGAAAATTATTTATTAGTTTTATAATTACGATTATTTGGATAAGTGTTGTTGAAGGATTATTAATATTCAGATTTAGTGATGACATTTCACTTATAAAAGATGAAATAATTATAGAATATGGAAGTACATATAATCCTAATTTGAAAGAATTAATAAACTTATCAGAAAATAGTTTTATTAACTTAGATAAAATTAGAATAAAAAACAAGATTGAAAATGAAAAAGATAAAACTTATCCAGCTGTAGGAGAATATGAAATAAATGTATATTATAAAAAGAAAAATTTAAAGCAAAAGGTTAAAGTAGTAGATACAATTGCACCAGAGTTATCTATAAAAGATGTTGAAATTCCAGCTAATACAGATTTAGCAACATATAATTTTAAAGAACTAATTAATGTATCAGACTTATCTGAAGTAAAAGATTATGAAATAAATCTTAATAATGTGAATTCAAGTGTAGGAGGAGAATATGTTGCAAAAGTGTCAGTCGAAGATATATATTCTAACAAGGTAGAAAAGGAATTTAAAATAACTATTAGGGAAAAAGAAAAAGAAGATATTGTAGATAATTCAAATAGTAAGGAAAATAAGATAGATACTAATGCTGCTAAAACAAATACTAATAAATATACTAAAGATAATACAAATAAATCTAAAAGCAATAGCAATATAACAAACAATACAAATACTCCAAAAAATTCAGAAGAAAATAACAAACCTAAAAATACTACAGTAGAAACACCACAGCAAAAGACAACTCCAACAAGATGTACTAATAATAGTAATCATGGAATGGATGTAGGAAATTCAAATAAATGGTATGCAACTAAAGCTGAAGCTATTTCAGATTATGAAAATAAAAGAGCGTATTGGGGAGAGTTGTGGGAAAGTTTTAAAATAGAGAAGGATGAATATTTAAAAAATTGTCCATATCGGTTATGAAGTTTGGAGCTGTCCGTATTGTTCAAAATGGACTATTAATTTTTACTTTAGATAAATAGAAAAGTCAAGATAAATTCTTGGCTTTTTATAATGGATAAAAACCAATGATATAAAAAATCATTAAGAGCAAGATTACTTGTTCTTTTTTAAATTTCGAGTAAAGGAGATAGAGAAATGATTAAAAATCTAATAATGAATAAAAAAATTATAGCAATCATATTGCTATTCTTAACAATTTTTAGCACTATAAGTCCTGTACTTGCTGTTTCTGGTAGTGGCAATTTTGTTGGTGGACAATATGCATCAAATATTAAAACTACTGATCATGCAGCTTCTGGTGGAACAGGTATTTTAATAAGAAAATTAATAAATAGAACTAATGGAGAACAATATACAGTTTTCTGTGCAGAGCATAAGGTGGACTTTACAACAGATGCAAGCTATAATGGAACATATTATACTCCAAAAAATGCAACAGTAAAAAGAGCCTGCCAAATCGCTTATTTTGGGTGGTATAGCAAGCATGGTGATTATGTTGTAGATGGAGGAATAATGGCAGCTAGTATGTATAATGCTAGACTAGACTATGTATTTACTCAGCAATATATCTGGGAGTGTTTGGGACAATCTAGTGCAACATTTAGAGATTCTAGTCTTCAAAGTCAATATGAAAGTTTTAAAAGCAATATAAATAATCAGATTAATAATATGAAAAGAAGACCATCTTTTGACGGACAAACAGTTGAAGTAGAAGCAGGAGAAAGTAAAACAATAACAGATACAAACGGTGTTTTACAGTCATATTCTAGTATTGATGCAACAACCAATAATATCCGTTTTCAACATAATAAAGGAGAGAACACACTAACAATTACAGTTTCTGAAAATTGTACTATTGAAAGACTTAATATTTCGGATGAAACTATGGCATCATGGGGAATGATTAAGGAAGAATCAAGAGATAACGACACAACAGTATATTTTGAGTTTGCTGATGGTGTGCAAAATCAATTATATGCACTCGGCTATAATGATCCTGTAACAATGACAATGGATTTAAAAATTAATTTACTTGGAGAACTAGAGCTAACTAAGTTAAATACTAATGGTGATTTGGTTGAAGGTTCTGTATTCACAGTTAATGGACCTGGTTATAATGGAGATGTTACTGTAACAAATGGAAAAATAAAATTAGAAAAGATTAAAAAAGGTATATATACAATAAAAGAAAAATCTGTTGGAACAGGTTACTTGCTTAACACAGAAACATATAAAGTACAAGTAAAACCTAACGAAACAGCTGTACAAGCAATAGTTAATCGTGAACCAACAGGAGAAATAGCCATAACTAAGATAGACATTAAAACTGGAAATGGAAATAGAGTAGATGGAACTAGTCATCATGGAGATGCTTCGATAAAAGGAGCTGTCTATACTCTATATGCTAAAAGCAATATTCATAATAAAAAAGGTACTATAAAATACTTTTCAAAAGATGAAGAAATTGGAACTTATACATTTAATGAGTATGGTGTTGCAACAGCAAAAGTTACTAATTCAGTAACTCCAGCAGAGATTACTGCAAAAGGAAATAAAATAACAGGACTTCCAATGGGAGAATACTATGCTAAAGAAACTATTGTACCTAATGGATATAATAAAGATGAAAATGTTTATAATTATACAATTTCATATAAAGATGCTAATACAAAAGTAATTAGTGAAAGTGGTACAGTAAGAAATGAAGTTCAAAAAGCACCTTTCGAGGTTATTAAAGTTTCTACTAACAATAATACAACAGCAGAAATGATAGGAGGAGCAGAATTTACAGCAATTTTAACTAAATATGTAGATTTCTATGGAAGCTTTAATGAAGCATTAAAACACTTAAATGAATTTGCAGATGATGAATATTCAATATTTAGAACTGAAAATAATGGACATGGTGTTTCTGGATTGTTAGCGTATGGAGAATACACAGTTAATGAAACATATACTCCATCTTCACAAATAGAAACTGTTAAAGAATTCTATGTAAATATTGATAAAAATAGTAAAACACCAATAAGAGAATATGTTGAAAATGATTTACCATTTGAAGCATATATAAAACTACAAAAGAAAGACAAAAATACAGGAAAATTTGTTACTTATTCAAATGCAACATTTTCATTGTATAAATTAGATACAAGTAATAATCAATGGGAGCAGGTACAATGTAAAGTAGGAGATAAATATTATAAATCTTGGACTACAAATAAAGATGGAATTGCAAAAACTGAAACAAAGTTAGCTGCTGGAAAATATAAAGTAGATGAAATAAAGATTCCAACAGGATTTATCCAAATGGACAAAGAATTAACATTTGATGTAAATAACAGAAATAAAACATTAGAATATGACAAAGATTTGGATGCATGGATAACTGTTACTATTCAAAATGAACAACCAAAGGGAAAACTAAATTTAACTAAAAAGATAGATTTAAGAAAAGATGTAGATAAAACATTAATTAAAGACATAGACTTTACAAAGATTTCTTTTGAACTTGTAGCTAATGAGAACATATTAGACTATACAGATGGAAGCGTTATATATGCAAAAGACACAGTTATAGGAAAATACAATCTTAACAAAGAAGGAAAATTAACAATTGATAAATTACCTATGGGAAAATACTTCTTAAGAGAAATTACAACAATAGATGGTGCTGTGTTAGATCAAACAAAACATGATGTAATATTTGAGCAAACTGATACAAAAACAAAAGAATATGTACTAGATATGAATATAGAAAATAAAACAACAGTTATAGAAGTTAGTAAAACGGAGATAACTAAAGAGAAAGAATTACCAGGTGCTAAGTTATCAGTTATAGATGAAAGTGGTAAAATAATTGATGAATGGATTTCTTCAGAACAAAGTCATAAAATTGAAGGACTAACAGTTGGAAAAGAATACACTTTAAGAGAAGATTTAGCTCCTTTAGGGTATGTTAAAGCAACAGATGTTAAATTTAGAGTAGAAAATACAGTAGAAGTTCAAAAAATCAATATGATAGATAAAATAGTTGAAATGTCTAAGAAAAACATAGCAGGAGAAGAACTAGAAGGAGCAAAAATGCAGGTTCTAGATAAAGATAATAATATTATAGATGAATGGACATCTAGTAAAGAGGCTCACAGAATAAATAATCTAGTTGAAGGAGAGAACTATACATTACATGAAGAAGTTGCTATTAAAGGCTATGTAAAAGCTACAGACATAAAATTTACTGTTACAACAGATAAGGAAAATCAAAAGTTAGAAATGATAGACAAAATTGTTTCTATGATTAAAACTGATATTGATGGTAATATTATTGAAGGTGCAGAAATGAATGTAACTGATGAACAAGGCGAAGTAGTAGACAGTTGGACAAGTACAAAAGAACCACATCATATTTCTGGATTAGTAGAAAATAAAAAATATGTATTACATGAATTATATGCTCCAGATGGTTTTGTAATGGCATCAGACATTGAATTTGTAGTAAGTAAAGATAAAGATACACAAGAGATTACTTTAATAGACAAAATAGTTGAAATGACTAAAAAGGACATCAATGGTAACGAGCTAGAAGGTGCTACAATAGTAGTAACTAATACAAAAACTAAAAATATTGTAGACAAATGGGTATCAGGAAAAGAAGCTCATAGAATTCAAGGATTAATAGAAGGACAAAGTTATACATTGCACGAAGAGATTGCTATTGAAGGATATGTAAAAGCTACAGATATACAATTTACTGTTACAACAGATAAAAATACTCAAAAAATAGAAATGATTGACAAAGTAGTATTAATCTCAAAAACGGATTTAGTAACTGGAGCAGAATTACCAGGAGCTGAGCTTACAGTAACAGATGAAGAGGGAAATGTAGTAGACAAATGGATTTCTAGTAATGAGCCACACCATGTTACAGGTTTAGAAGAAGGAAAGAAATATACACTTACAGAAACTACTTGTCCTTATGGGTTTGAACAAGCTGAAAGTATTGATTTTGAAGTATCAATGGATAAAGATACGCAATTAATAGAAATGCAAGATATGCCAATTTTAAAAACAATTAAAGTAATTAAAGCAGATAGTGAAACAGAAGAAGTAATAAAGGCAGACTTTAAATTCGGAATTTTCCAAGATGCTGAATGTACTAAGTTAATTAAAGAAGTTAAGGCAGATAAAGAAAGTGGAACAGTATCTTTTGAGGATTTAAGATATGGCGTTTACTTTGTAAAAGAAACAAAAGCCCCAAAAGGTTATCAACTATCAGATAAGGTTGTAAGAGTAGAGATTAATGATCAAGGAACTTTTGCAGATGGTGAATTACTAGAAGAAAATGATTCTATATGCACATTTACTTATTACAATAAATTAATACCAAAGATTCAGACTGGTAATGAGTTAAGCTATGTATTATTAGTAAGTAGTTTAGTAATTTCATTATTAGGAATAACAACGCTAATAATTGTATCAGAAAGAAAAAAACAAAAAAATAAATAGAAATTAGAGTGATATTTTTGTATCACTCTTTTATAAAAATTAAATAATTTAAGGAGGAAATTTTATGTTAGAAATTAACGAAGTTAGAATAAAGAAAATTAATAGAGGAAAATTCTTAGGATATGCAAGTATTTTAATAGAAAATTCATTAGTAGTAGATGGAATAGAACTACATGAAGGAGAAAAAGGAAGGTATATTTATATGCCATTAAATCCTAAAATGAAAAAATCAAGAAGAAATAGCACATATCCAATTAATAATGAAACAAGAGAACAAATACTACAATTAGTATCAGATAAATATGATGAAGAAACAGAAGAATAGAATTTTTAGAAGATACATTAGAAATACTTTTGTATCTTCTTTTATTTTATTTCTATATGAAATAAAGGCAAGGAGGATAAAGTGCAAAAAATTATTTTACCAGAATTAGAACAGCTAAAGAAACAGACAGATTTTATGATTACAAATAGGGAAATTTTAGAAAAAAAAGACATAGAAAAGTATTTGCGAAGTTTGGAGAAAATAAGATATGAAATCTTTAATAAAATTAAAATAAACAATAAAGAAAAAGTAAATGAAAATGAGAGGATAAATTATATTAATAATTCATACAAAGCAACATTAGCAAAAGATATTCTAAAAATATATATTCCTGAAGCATTACCAAAATTTAAAAATATTAGCAATTATGCTTATAAAAATATTATGATTAATACAGCTGAAGCAGTAAAAGAATATGCAGGTTTATTTAAAGACAATCTAACATTTGTAGTAATTATAGTACATGAAAAACAATCGAACATGGATATTGATAACAAATATGTAAAGCCAATTATTGATGCTTTGGTTTTACAAAATATTATTCAGGATGACAATATCAGCAATATGTTTTATTTGGCACAAGGTAAGAATGACACTAAAAAGCCTTTTACCGAGGTGTTTGTAATGGATGGAAAATATATGGAAAGTTGGATGGAAAATTTACAAAAGATGTTTTAAAAAATATGAAAATTTTTCAAAAAAACTCATAAAAAAATTTTGCTAAAAAATAATATGAAAAGTATTGAAAAATCAACAAAAACTTTTCTATTTTTTCAATAGTTTAAGACACCGTTGAAAAAAACTGTGTCTTGAACAAGAAAAAAAGGAGGGCGTTTGTGCAAGAAAAAAACAACATAAGTAATGAAGATTTTGAAGTATTAAAATTTTTGTCAAAATACAAAATGCTAAAAGTTGAAGATGCAAGTTTAATATATAAAACTAAAAGATATTATAGGCAAAGAGTAAATAAATTAATAGATAAAGAGTATGTAAAAAGATACAAAAGCTATATAATGATTGATAAAAAGGGAAGAAAAGCATTAGGAGAGGTAGGTTCTGATTATATAAAAAATATAAAGAATGAAGCTTATATGGAAAGACTAAGAAATATTGCAAGCATTGCAACATTAAGTATAGATTCTAATATAGACTTTATTCCAAGTTGGGATATAAAGGAAAAAGATAAATTTACTGAAACAGCAAGAAGATATATAGGAAAACTAATAATAGAAGATAAAGAATATCTAACTTACTATATATCAGATAAAAAAGAACATATTTATATCAAACAATTACTTTTTGATGTAAATAAAGCAATAAACTACGATGATATTATAATATTTATTGAAAACTTAGATGTTATAAACAAAAAATATTCAAATTTATCATTTGGAAAGCAAAATACATATATAATACAAAATACTAGAATAAACAAAGAAATGCTTAAAAAGATTAATAATGTAAATGCTCATGATTTATTAGAAAATTTATATGAAAAAGAAATATTAATAAGTGATTGGGATAAGGCAGACTATTTATTAGAAGATGGAAGGTATATTTTATATATGCCTTTTATTAATAGTGAAAAAATAACAAGGATAGATTGGTATTACAAAGAGAATACAGAATCTAATAGAAAGTTAGAAATACTAACTTTAGAAGAAAACAAAGAAAAGATACAAGAAATATTAGGTGAAAAATGCAGAATAAAAACTTTTGACAAAGATTTGTTAGGAGGGATATGTGAAGAATAACCTTTTAAAAAAGATATTACAAAAGAAAAATATAATAATATTCATTAGTTTATACGCATCAATAAGGATATTAGTACCAATGATAAATGGATATATAAAGTTACTTTCAAAATGTTTTAATAAGCAATATGTAGTAACAGAAATTCATAATTTTTTTGATTGTATAAAAGCAGTACATAATAATAAAATAATAGCTCTAATTTACGCCATAATTGCTCTTATTTCCATTTTTGGCGTTTACAACATATTATTTACTAAAAAGCAGATGAAAGTCGAAAAAGAGGGCATTAATTTTAAACAAAAAGATGGAACACATGGAACAGCAAATTTTGCAGATGCTAAGGAAATAGATATATTAAAAATTGGAAATGAACAAGAAATACCAGGAATGGTGTTAGGAAAAACATTAGATACTGATGAAATAATTGTACTTCCAGATAATTGCAAGTCAGTAAATAGAAATGTAATGGTTTGGGGAGCATCAGGAGCAGGAAAATCTACAAGCTATATTATTCCAAATGCTTTAAAAATTGCAGAACAAGAAGAAATATTAAAAAAACTAGCATTAGAAGGGAAAAATGTAGTATTTACAGATCCAAAGGGAGAACTATATGGAATTACATCTCAATACTTTGAAGAGCAAGGATATGATGTAAAAGTATTTAATTTAGTTAATCCAGAACACTCTGATGGAATAGATTTATTTAAGTTTATAGAAAAGGAAATAGATGCACAGGTCTTTGCTCAAGTAGTAATAAGTACTACGCAAAATGCAGGAAAAAAAGGTGAAGAATTCTGGCAAAACACACAAGAAAACCTGTTAAAAGCTTTACTTTTACATATAAGATTTGAAGTTGAAGATGAAAGTAAAAAGAATATGAGATATTTAAACTCTATTTTAGCATCAGGTGATATAAAGAAAATAGATGAAGTATTTAGACATTCTACAGGTATTACTAAAATTGCCTATAATATATATGCACAAGCATCTGATACGATAAAACAAAGTACAATTGTGGGATTAGCTACAAAATTACAAATATTCCAATTAAGTGAAATAGCAGCAATAACAGAAAGAAATGATATAGACTTTACAGATTTAAATGATAAAAAGATGATTATTTATTGTATTATGAGTGATATGGATACGACAATGAGCTTCCTAAATAGCTTATTTTTTTCGTTCTTATTTATAAAAACAATAAGAAGAGCAGATAGAAATGATGATAAAAAATTAAAGAGGCATTTATGTATATATCTAGATGAGTTTGCAAATATTGGACAGATTCCAGACTTTCAACAAAAGCTTAGTACAATCCGTTCTAGATCAATATCATGCAGTGTCATCTGCCAACATATTGCAGGCTTAAAAGCTCTGTATCCAGATGATATTTGGCAAGGATTAATAGGTAATGCAGATATAAAAATAATAATGGGTACAAACGATTTACTTACTGCTCAGTATATCAGCGATTCATTACGGTGTAGCGACCGTAGAAACTACTTCTGTAAGAAAAGAAGCACAATTTGATGGAATGTTAGATTATGGAGCAGAATCCACATCACTAACAGCAAGAAATTTACTAAATAAAGATGAAATTATAAGAATGGATAATGACATACAGATTATTATTATAAGAGGTTATAAACCTTTTAAATGTAAAAAGTTAAGATATTGGGAGTATAGATTGGGAAAAGACATCAAAACAAGGTCGATAGAAAATTATAAACCTAAGAATGTTGCTACTACTTTAAACCCAATAATAGAAGAAACAGAAGAAATAAAAGAATTACCAACATTTGAAGAATTTTTAAGAGGAAGGAGGAAAACAAGTTGATAGAAGAATTAGAAAAAAAGGTTGCTTGGCAGAACATTAACACATCAGTAGAAAAAAATAAAATTCTTTCTGGCAAGGCAATAGCAATCGAGAGTGAAAAGGTTAAATTAACACATGATGATGGTAAAATATATGAAGAAAATATAAATTGTATAGTAGTAAATTTTAAAAATATTAAAGTATTAATTCCTGGAAAAGAACTAGGAATAGAAAAAGATGATAAGAAGAATATAAGAAATTTAATAGGTTCAGAGATAAAATTTATTATTTTAGAATCGGACAAACTAACTAATACAGCAGTCGGTTCGAGAAAAAAAGCAATGGAACGAATAAAAAGTATTCAGCAAAAAAAGTATCAAACAGGAGATGTTGTTTATGCAAAAGTAATATCAGTTTGGAACAAATATATAACAGTAGAGTGTTTAGGAACGGATATAAAATTAAAAATTTCAGATTTAGAATATGGATATGTAGCAAATTTAAACAAATTATACCAAGTAGGGGACAAAATAAAGGTAAAAATAAAAGAAATTAATACAGAAAAGGGAATCTTAAAAATATCGCATAAGGAAACAAAAGAAGATCCATATAAAAATGTAAGAAAAAACTTTTGTGAAGGAGGCGAATATTTAGCAACAGTAACAGGTTTTTCAGATAATCGGAGTATTTGCATCTTTACAACAAGGAATAGACACCATGGCAACACTTCCTGTTTGGCTAGAGATACCCCCTTTGCCAGGTGATACTATTATTGTAAAAGTTAAAAAAATCATACCAGATAAAAGAAAAATTTATAGTTCACTCATCAAAACTGTAAGGAGGGAAACTATAAATGACTAAGAATCAAAATAATGTAATGCAATTTTTAAGTAAATTCAAGAGTTGCAGCCAAGAACAATTAATAAATTTTACAGGATGTTCTATTCAGGATATTAATTATTTAATTGCTTCTAATTTTATTGTACTAGATGAAAAAACAAAATTATTGCATCATAAAATGAAAAAAGTAGATGTAAGAACAGCTGTTGCTTTAGATGTAGTAAAGCTGATAAAAAATGATATAAAAGATTGTGGATATAGCAGAAATTTTCCTGTAATTTTTTCAATTGTAACAATAGATAATGTAGTGTGTGATATAGCAGTAGTTAGAGCAATTGAACAAGAAACAGTATTTAAAAAGTTAAAGGATTATTCTAGAGCAGATAAAATAATAATAGTACTAGAAAATGAAAATTATAATAAAAGCCTCATAAATACGACAAAAGAAGTGCTTATATGCAAATATCCAATTGAAATTATTGATAAAATTAACTAAAATTTTTTCTCAGATTGAAAAAGATGTTTTGAAAATTTTA
>CAOKPF010000060.1 GCA_948470565.1 uncultured Clostridium sp. | reverse complement strand
TTGTATATCTTATTTCGATAAATGTTGTACTTTTTATCTTGCTAATCTACAATTAATTGATAAAAATGTATATGATACAAGAAGTATGTTTGGCTGGGATGTGCAAACGGATCTTGATTTTTGGAATAAAAATATATTTTATTATTCAGAAAACAATCCGCCTATTGAAGGTGCAGATAAATATATAAAAAAGTTAAAAGAGTTAGGGCATAATATAATAATTATAACAGCTAGGTATATTGCGTGTCCTGAAGCAGAAAAAAAGTTAGAACGTCCAGATGAATTAGTTGAAAAGATGAAAAATACAGTAAAGGAATGGTTAAGTAAAAATAATATTGTATATGATAAGTTAATTTTTTCTAGTGAAGATAAAGCTAAAAATATAATAGAGAATAACATTGATGTAATGATAGAGGATTCTGCCAGTAACTTAGAAAGTTTATCTAGTATTACTAAAATGATATGCTTTAGTTATCCATATAACGAAAGAGTAACTAATAAAAATATTTACAGATGTTATAATTGGAATGAAATATATAATAAAATAGTAGAAATTTCAAAAGAATAAAAAAAATAAGGAGGATATATGGAAGATAATAATTGCATCAAAATAGTAGATGAAAAAGATAAGGAAAAACTATATGAGATTTTAAAAGAGGGTTTTGATACTAAGACTTCGTATGAAAAATTCTAAAAATATTATGAAGAAACAAAAAATAATAAAGATACATATATATTGGGTTATTATATTAACAATAATTTAGTAGGTGTAATTGCTTTAAATGTACTTACGTTACCAACTAGTAAAGAGGCTACAATTTGGGATGTGACAGTAAAGCAAGATTTTAGGAGAAAAGGTATTGCAACTAAGCTCATGAAAAAGGCAGAAGATATTGTTATTTCAAACTATGATGATGTAGATAAATTATGGCTATTTAGTGGCAATCAAAGAATTGGAGTGCATAAATTATATAGAAGTTTGGGTTATAATGATAATGTGGACAAGGCTTTTTTGAAGAAAATAAATAGAAAGGATAACTAATATATGAAAATAGGTATAGATATAGACAATGTGATTTCAAGTTTTGATAATGCGTTATTAAAAGAATATATGAAACATGATAAAACTTTAAGAAATAGTGGAATAGTAGACGAAATGGCTAAAGATATAAGACAAGGAATGTTTGATTGGTCAAGTGAAGAGGAAAGTAGATTTTATAATGAAAATATTGAAAGAATAGTTAGTAATTTAAAACCAATTAGAAATGCTAAAGAAACAATAGATAAATTAAAACTTGATGGAAATGAAATATATATAATATCTGGTAGAGATAATGGAGAATATTCAAACTTAATGAAAATGACAAAAGAATGGCTAAGTAAATATCAAATAAAGTATGACAAATTAATACTTGTAAATGCTTATGAAAAATGTGCTAAAAAAGAGGTATGTATAAAAAATAATATTGATGTTATGATTGATGCTTCTATTAAAGTATGTAGTGAGCTAAAAGATACTAGTACAAAAGCTTTACTTATGAATACTAGATATAACAAGCATGATAATGAGTTAGAAAGAGTATTATCATGGAATGATATATATGAGAAAATTACATTACTTAATACTAAAACAGATACAAGTAAAATAAATGTAATTATTGATACAGATTTAGACAATGAATGCGATGATAAGTTTGCACTTAGTTATTTATTAATGTCACAAAATAGATTTAATGTAGAAGCAATAACTATTGCACCTTATCAACACGATAATGAATTTTTAATAGAAGAAGGGCAAGAAAAAAGTTATAAAGATGCAATGAAAATTTGTAATTTTTTAAACTTTGATTATAGTAATAAACTATTTAAAGGTGCATGTGATTATTTAGATAATGAAGGTAATGTAGAAAATGAAGCTGTTAATAAAATAATAGAAGTGGCATTAAAAAATGAGAAAACATATATAATTGCAATTGGTGCAATTACTAATATTGCTATGGCTATTATAAAAGAACCTAAAATAATAGATAAACTTGAAATAGTGTGGTTAGGTGGACATAGTATTCTGAGCAAAAAAAATGATGAGTATAATTTTGAACAAGATGTACTTGCAGTTAAAAAAGTATTTGAGTCTAAAGTACATCTTACCATTATACCTTGCAAAAATGTGGCTTCAAATTTAGTTACATCAATTTTTGAATTAGAATATTATTTGAAAGGAAAAAGTAAGTTGTGTGATTATTTATGTAGTGAGTTTTATGATGATGGAAAGCATGGGAAACAAACTAGAAGGGTTATATGGGATATTAGTGCTGTTGCATATTTGATAAATAAGGATTGGTTTGAAGTATCTTATATTAATTGTCCAAACATAAATGAGGATACATCATATAGTTTAAATACTAGTAATCATAAAATAGCAGTAGTAGATTATTTGAATACAGAAATGATATATAAAGATTTATTTAGTAAATTGAAAAATACCTAATATGTTTTATTAGAAGGAGTAAAGTAAAATGAAATTAACTAGTAAAGATGAACTTTTAATGTTAGAGAAAATGGAGACTACAACACCTGATATAGGTTGGATAAAACACTCTATATGTGTAGGAAATTCAGCTAGTAAAATAGCAGAGCATTTAAATTTGGATATAGAAAAAGCAAAATGTTTAGGATATATACATGATATAGGTAAAGGAGTTGGAGAATATTCAAAACATGTTATAAATGGATATAATTACTTAAAAGAACTTGGGATTGATGAGGAGTATGCAAATATTTGTTTAACACATTCATACTTAAATAATGACGTAATTTGTACTGCTGGTGGAATACCTAAAGAAGAATTATTTGTGATTGAATTTATAAAAACTCATGAATATACTGTATATGAAAAAATAATAAATTTATGTGATCTAATGTGTACATCAGTTAATTTGACATTAGAAAAAAGGTTAATAGAGTTAATGATAAGAAGAGGTGTACATGAAAATACAGTTTATCATATTAAAGAGGCACAAAAACTAAAGGCTGAAATTGATGAAATGCTAGGATTTAATGTGTACAAGCTATTTCCAGATGTTTTAGATAATTAGTAATATTTATATTATGAGGTGAAATAAATGATATCAATAATTATATTTACAGCATTTCTATCAACTATTGGTGGCTATATAGATAAGCATTTAGTAAACAAGGGCATTAGTAGGAATGACTATTTTTATTATATGTGTTTATCTATGATACCATTTGTGATAGTTATGATTATAATTGAGATAGTTACTAATACTTTTAAATTTAAACTTAGTATTATACCTATACTTTTACTTATTTTAGCGATGTTTGTAAGATATAAAAAACAACATACATTAGTAGGCTGTTTAAAACACCTAAATCCATATGAGTTATCTTCGTATATGTCACTTGGAATAGTACTTGCTTTTGTAATTGATAGTTTGTTTGGAATAAAAGAATTTAGTATTATTACATTTGCATCAATTGTATTAACATTAATTGGTATATTTATACTATCAGATGTAAAACTTAAAATAAAGTCACTTCAAAAAGATTTGATAATTAAAATACTTTGTGAAGTTGGTATGGGGTATATAGCTCATTATATTTTAAAATATTGGTCTAATGCAAGCTATATATTAATACTAAATTTATTATTAACGCTAATATTTTCTAAGGACTACAAGTTTGAGTATCATAAAAAGAATAAGGACATAATAAAATGGGTATTTATTCAACAAACTTTCGGTTTTTTAGCAACATATTTTGGAAATTACCTTTATTCAAAGTCTGTTGTATTAAGCTCATTTACAAAACCAATTACTATTGTATTAACAATATTAGTAGCATTCTTTTTAAAAGATAAATCAAAGAGCATTAAGTTAAAAGATGTATTTGCGGTGTTTATTGTAGCACTTGGAATAGCATTACTCAATGTGACATTGTAGTTAAAAATTACAAAATGAAAAAGTGGAGGCGTAAAAAGATGATATTACAAGATAGAATAAAAAATATTTTTAAAGGATTTAATCCAATATTAATAGATGAATTTAAGAAAACATTTCCAGTATATTTTTTAGGAATGCTAGTAAATGGTATTCAGGCAACATTTCATTTTCTAATACCATATATAATAGGTGAAATATTAGATATGTTACTAAAACAGACTGTATCAAAAGAGGTAATATTAAATAAAGTATACTTACTTATAGGTGTAACATCTCTTTCTATTATACCAAGACTTATATATAGAACCTTGTTATTTACACAAGCTAGAATATCTGATACAAGGCTTAGAAAAAGTGTGTTAGAGCATTTGCAATATGTAAAACCTCAGTACTATGAAATGGAAGAAAAAAGTACATTTTTAGCTTATGTGTCAAAGGAATTACTTGCAATAAGAAAATTTTTAGGCAACTTTTTTTGGGAGATAGGAAGGTTACTATTAAATCCAATGGTTGTATTAGTTGTAATTGCAATTAAATATAGTGTATATATACCATTGGCAGTATTTCCAGTATTAGTAATTAATGCAATATATATATTTAGTTTATCAAAGAAGCTAAATGAAACTATTGAAAATGCAAGAAAAGCAGATTTGGATTTATTTAAAATAATAGAACAGAATACATCAGGTTTTAGTTTAATAAAACTATATAATGAACAAGAAAACCAAATAAAAAAGTTTAATAAGGTAAATGAAAATAGATATAAGGCTGATTATGATATAGGTGTTGTTAAAAATAAAATTAGTAATGGTGTAAGTATAATGTATGCAAGCTCATATGTTGTAGTTTTTGGACTAGGTTTAATATTAATAAAAAATAATATATTAACAGTAGGTGCCCTAACCGCATTAATTACTTGTATTACTTTTGTAATATCAGAGATAACATCATCTATCCAACCATTGATTAATGGAGTAGCATATTTTAAGCAGTCAACTAGAAGATATAATTATTTCTTTGCATTAGAACCATATAAAAAAGATGGTAAAAAATTACATAGAATAGATAAGATAAGGTTAAATAATTTATGTTATAGTTACGATGGAGTAAAAAATGTATTAGAAAATATTAATATTGAAATAGTAAAGGGACAAAAAATTGGAATAATAGGACAAGTTGGGAGTGGGAAAACCACCTTTATGAATATAATATCAGGATTTTTTGAAGTATCTAATAATAATTTATATATAAATGACATTGATGTAAACGAATATTCGAGAGATGAAATTTTCAAAAATGTAGGTTATTCTACACAAAAAAGCATTATTTTAAATGATACAATAGAAAATAACATTAATATTGCAAAAGCTGAAAATGTAAATATTGAAAGATTATCTAAGCTTAGTGATTTATATTCAGATGTAGAAAAAATGGAAGAAGAATTTGAGACAGTTACTGGAGAGAATGGAAGTAGACTTTCTGGTGGTCAAAAGCAAAGGGTTCAAATTGCAAGAAGTCTTTCATGTATTAGAGGTATAAATATATTTGATGATACTTTATCTGCTCTAGATTATACTACTGAAAAAAAAGTCCTAAATGCTATAATTGAAGAAACAAAAGATAACATTTTAATAGTAGTTTCAAATAAGGTTAGTAGTATGGAAAGTTTAGATAAAGTATATATGTTAATTGATGGTAAAATTTGTGCATGTGGTACTCATGAAGAACTATTAAATAGTAATGAGCTATATAAAGAGATGTATACTTATGAAAGAGATGGTGATGTATCATGAGAGATATCATAAAAAAATACATTAAATCTTTTATAATATTTGCTATTTTAATATTTATTTGCAATATCCTTAGTGTATTGCATCCATATATTGTAAAAAGTGTTTTAGATATTGATTTTGAAGTTAGCAATATTAGTAATATATTAATAATATTGTTTGCAGAGTATTTAATTGTACACACAATACTAGCAA
The DNA here is from genome assembly GCA_948470565.1 of uncultured Clostridium sp. GTDB lineage: Bacteria > Bacillota > Clostridia > TANB77 > CAG-465 > CAG-465. The sequence continues at coordinate 7,714 of CAOKPF010000060.1, read as the reverse complement.
TAATGAAAAATGCTAGAAATATTTATTGTAATAAATTGATGGCTAAAATTTTAAGGGATATAAGAGAAAAGCTATTTTTGAAAGTATTAAAATTTAAAATGGGTACGTTTAATAAATATAGCTCCTCAGATATATATACTAGAATGACAGCCGATGCTGATAATTTATTTGAATTATTTTTTGGTATGTTACAAATTCTATTAGATGATATTATATATATTGTATTGATGCTTGTAATGATGTTTTTAGCTGATGTAAGGTTAGCCTTAATTGGTAGTGCTACAATTGTAATTATTGCAATTGTATCTAGTATATTTACTAAGGTATTAAAGAATTTAGATAGTAAAATTTTGGATAAAAGAGATGTTGAGAATAAAGAATTTTCAGAAATGTATAATAAATCTAAACTTACATATTTGTTTGGATTACAAAAGGATAATATAATAAACTATTTGATGAGGAATTAAAAATTAGAAGAAAGTATATATTTATACATCATTTTATGTATCCTTCTTCTTTACTTATTGAAGCATTTGGAATATATGCAATTTTGAATTATGCACTAAATTTAGAACTAAGTATTTCATTAGGAAGTATCTATCTTGTAATTTTTTACGTAAAACAGTGCAGGAGTCCATTATCAGAAATGTTTGATAAAATGGAAGAAATACAAACTTGTTTTAATTCGCTTGCTAAAATAAAAGTGATATTGAATGAAAAAGATGATGAGGATATACTTACAGGTGAGAATGCAAAAAATTTAAATGGAGATATTGAATTTAAAAATGTATGTATGAAATATGTAGATAAGCAAGTATTAAAAGATATATCGTTTAAAATAGAAAGAGGATCAAAAGTAACAATTGCTGGAAAAACAGGAGTTGGAAAGACTACTCTTACTAATATATTTATGAGACTTTACGATATTAGTTCAGGACAAATACTTATAAATGGATATGATATATCAAAAATTTCTATAAAGTCATTAAGAGATAATATATCATATATTTCACAAAATCCATATATATTTGCAGATACATTAAGAAATAATATAACATTAGGTGATGAGAATATTACAGATACCCAAATATTAGATAAATTTAAAAAAATTGGTGTTCAAAATATTTATAAAAAGTTTGCTAATGGTTTAGATGAAAATATAAATGTGACAAAATTATCTTATGGAGAGCTGCAGATTATATCTTTTGTAAGAGCAATAGTTCATAAATCTAATATTTATATATTTGATGAACCAACTTCAAATATAGATTTAAAGACAGAAAAATTAATTCAAAATTTAATTGATAGTATTTCACAAAATAGTACAGTTATAATTGTTGCACATAGAAAATCTACAATAGAGAGTTCAGATAAAATTATTTATTTAAAGGAAGGACAAGTAGATAGAATAATTAGCAAATAAAATTACTTTTAAGTAAATTGAATAAAAAGAATAAGAAAAAGGAGTTAAATTATGGAATTATATGTTATAAGGCATGGACAAACGGCAACAAATGCGTGTAAAGGAATGGTTGGAAGAAAGCAGATATATTCATTAACTAAAAAAGGAGAGGAACAAGCTATTAATGCTAGGAATGAAGTAAGCAGAATTGATTATGATTTTGTTATTTGCTCACCATTAGAAAGAGCAAAAAGAACATGTGACCTTGTTAATGTAAAAGGAAAAGAAGTTATAGAAGATAAGAGAATCATGGAAAGAGATTGTGGAGAAATGGAGGGTAAACCAAAGGAAAGTTTTGACTATCCTCATTATTGGAATTACAATTATGATTTTGATATTAATGGTATGACACCAATAAAAGAGTTTGTAAATGAAGTATGGGAGTTTATTGATGATATAAAACAAACATATCCAAATAGCAAAATTTTAGTAGTAACTCATAATGGAGTATGTAGAGCAATAGGTGCATATTTTAATGGAATTCCTAAAGATGGAAATTTAAGTGTATATGCTCATGATAATTGTGAGATAAAACGATATAGTATAATTGTAAATAACTAGTTTATTTAATTAGTTATATTGATAAAATATAATATTGATGTTATAATTGTTAAAGCTCCAATCTATTGGCTAGAAAGGAGGGTAAACTTTATGTCGATATTCATTAATATTATGAATGCGATAGCTCATTTAATAAATGCTTTATGTAATTTATACAGAACTATACGCAAACATAAATAACCTGTAGCACAAGTTCCCGTTTGTGCTATAATTATTTTATTCAATTATACTTATTTTATACAAAAAATGGAGAAGATAGTTCCCGCTATCTTCCCGTAAACTTAATGTCTTAATTCATTAATCCTTTCATAACCTTGCGAAAGGAAACAAATAGAAAAAAACTATTTGTTATTGTATAATAAGTTTGTATAAAAAACATTCTTATTACACTTTTATTATAACCTTTTTTTTAGGTAGTGTCAAGTTTTTTTAAGTTTTTTGTATATAAATTAATTTATATCTGGTAAATATATTATTAAATATGTAAGAAAGAAATGCTTAAGTTGTAGTTACAAAATAAGCATTCCTTTCTTTATGAAATATTTTTTAATTGCTTAATGTTAGTTCATATGATTGTGATAATAAGGTTTATTTGGACAATATTCAAAAAGATGTATCATGTCAAGTTGTGTAAAAAACTGACATTTGCAAAGTTTCTTAAGTTTACTGTAATTACGAATACTACTATATATGGAGCTAATTTTTTTGAAATTGAGTATTTCTCTAATATCTTTAGTGTCTACCAGTTTTTCTAAGTTATTGCATATATAGGTTATGTAGTCATTATAGCTGTTAAAATTTGCACTCTTTATATTTTCATATAGCCTTTTTGCAAAATGTTTATTGATAATTGGTATATTTAAAGTTACATTTTCCGTATCGTATGTTTTTATTAAGTTTATTCTTATCATAATAAAACTTCCTTAAATTTAAAGAGTTAAAAAATTTAATATGTTATATTATAAAATACTTTACATAAAATTACAATGTTTTTTTGAATGAATATGATTAGTATATAAATAACTATTGTAAAAATATATAGTATATGGTAGAATTGTGTAATGATATTAATAATAATTAAAAAAAATTAGAAAAATATAGGAGGAGAATTTATTTTAGCTAATAAATTAAATTATGGTGATACAATAGGTGTAATTGGAGTTGCAAACAGTATTGCACTAGAAAATAAATTTGATGATTTTTACAATGCAGAAAAATTTTTTTATGATAAAGGTTTTGAATTAAGAATGGGTAAGTATGTAAAAGAGGACTATTATGGTTCAGCAGGTACTAAAGAACAAAAAGCAGAAGATATGATGGAAATGTTTCAAGATAGCAAAATAAAAGCTATAATATGCTTAGATGGAGGAGAAACATGTAATACTTTTATAGATTTACTTGATTATAACATTATAAAACAAAATCCAAAAATTATAACAGGATATAGCGATGTAACTGTATTGTTACAAGCAATATACAAAAAAACAGGACTTGTTACATTTCATGGTGAAGAATTTGTATGTTATGGTTTAGAAGATGCAGAAGAAAAATATGCTGATTTTGAAAGTGTTTTTATAAATAAAAAATTAAGTAGATTTTATAAAGGCGATAAAAAAGTGATAAGACATGGGAAAGCTAGTGGTACATTAATAGGGACTAATCTTGGAAGTATGATGTATCTTATTGGTACACAGTATTTTCCAAATATGGAAAATGTAATTTTAGCAATAGAAAGTTATAGAACATCACCTAATGAATGTCAAAGAAGATTTGCAAAGTTAAAACAGTGTGGAGTTTTTGATAAAATAAAAGGTGTCATTATTGGTTATAATTATGATTTACAAAAAAATGGTGATATATATCCGCAAATGGAAGATATATTGTTAGATTACACAAAGGAATATAACTTCCCAATAATAAAGTGTAATGATTTTGGACATAAAATTGTAAATTCAGTTATACCAATAGGTGTAAATGTAAGTATTGACGATAATAATGTAAAAATTGAAGAGGAATTTTTAATATAAAATGTAGGAGGCATATATGAAGTGTTATATAAAAGATTATCCAAGGCCACAGTTTGTAAGAAATGAATGGGAAAATTTAAATGGTGAGTGGAATTTTGTTTTTGATTATGAAAATGAAGGAGAGAAAAAGAAATACTTTTGTAGTTTCCCAAATAGTAAAAAAATAAATGTACCATTTACTTATGAGACAAGTCTAAGTGGTATATGTGATGAAAGTGTACATTATGTAGTTTGGTATAATAAAAAAATATATATTTCTAAAGAAAAGTTTACAGATAAATATTCAATACTTAATTTTGAAGGGAGTGACTATACAACAAAAGTATGGATAAATGGAAATTATGTTGGCTGTAATAGAGGAGGTTATTCTAGATTTTCATTTAATATACAAACTTATATAGTAGATGGTGAAAATGATATAACTGTAAAAGTAGAAGATTCATTATCAAAGATACAACCTAGAGGAAAGCAAAGATATAAAAAAGAAAGTTGGAAATGTTGGTATGTACAAACTACTGGAATTTGGAAAACAGTATGGTTAGAATGGGTGTCTAAAGAGCATATAAAAAGTGTTAAAAATACACCTAAGTTAGAGAGTGGGACTGTAAAATTAGAGATTAATACAAATTTAAGTGAATATATATTAGAAGAGAAAAAATATTATATTGAAGTACAAATATCTTATGATGGACAAGTTTTAAATACCGTTAAAGAATTACTTAGTAGTGATTATGAAATAGTAGAGCTTCCTATATCTAGTAACAATATTAGCAATACGCTCAAAATTTGGTCACCGTCTAATCCTAATTTATATGATATAACATACACATTATATTGTGATAGTACAATATTAGATAAAGTTTCGTCATATTTTGGGATAAGAGATATTTCAATTATTAGAAATAAGATATTTTTAAATAAAGAAGAATTATATTTAAAAATGATACTTGATCAAGGCTACTGGAATGAGTCGCATTTAACACCACCAAATGAAGAGGCTTTAGTAGCTGATATAGATAATATTATAAAATATGGGTATAATTGTGTAAGGAAGCATCAAAAAATAGAGGATGAAAGGTTCTTATATTGGTGTGATGTAAAAGGACTTTTGGTATGGAGTGAAATGGCTAATTGTTATTTGTTTAATGATAATTCTATTAAATGTTTTACTGATGAATGGATAAGAGTTGTAAAGCAAAATTATAATCATCCATCAATAATAACTTGGGTACCTATTAATGAGTCATGGGGAGTTAAAGACGTGTATAATGATATAAAACAACAAAGTTTTGTAAATAGTATTTATTACTTAACAAAATCAATTGATGGTACTGGACTGGTAATTACAAATGACGGTTGGGAACATACAATATCGGATATAATAACAATACATGATTATAGTCAAGATGGAAAAACATTATATTATAGATATAAAGAGAATAAGGAAAAAATATTAAATAATAATGTAGAAGAGTTTGAAAATATGCGTTATATATTTGCAAGTGGTTATGAGTATAAAGGACAGCCTGTAATTATTAGTGAATATGGCGGTATTGCCATAAACTCAAATGTAGGTTGGGGGTATGGTAAGCAAGTTAAGGATAAAGAAGAATTTTTGGAAAGGTTTACTAAGCTTACTAAAACAATACAAAATTTTGACTATATTTCAGGATATTGTTATACACAACTTACAGATGTTATGCAAGAAATTAATGGACTTATGTATTTTGACAGGAAGTATAAAGTAGAACCAGACATTATTAGCAAAATTAATAATGCAATTTTTAAAAATAATGGTGAAAAATATGTATAGTTATTTAAAAGATAAAAATTGTATTTTGCTCTATATGGATAATTTCTTTTCAACGTTTGCTAATAGTATTTATGGTGTGTTTACTCCTGTTATATTATATAAATCAGGTGTAAGTATTAGTATGATTTTGCTTATATATGCAGTACAATTTTTAATTATGGGAATTTTTACGCCATTATCAGGATTAATATCAAAGAAATTTGGTGTAGCTGTTGCCAAGGGGTTAAGTTACACTTTAAAAACAGTTAGTTTGTTTTTAGTATTAAATATAGATACTAACTTGATACAGTATTTCTTAATATCGATGACATATGGTATTAGTGGCTCTATACATAATCCACTTAATACATATTTACCTAGTAAAATAGTAAATGAGAAATTTAGAGGAAGATTTAATTCATTTAGATATATTTTAAGAGGTATAGCTAGTATAGTTGGTTATATTTTTGTTACAGTATTTCTAGTAAAGGATAATAATACTATAATTATATTAACAGTAACTTTATTTTACTTATTTGCAACAGTGTCCTTAGTTGGGTTAGATAAAAAGTATATAAGTTATGAATTTGAAAATGCCTTTAGAGATAGTTATAATTACTTGTATAATAAGAAAGAAAATTACAGGTTAAAAGTAGTGAGTGGACTTAGAAGTTTTATTATAATTGAAAGACTAATTGCAATACCAATATATTTGTACATATCATTAAATGATTTAAAGACTTTTACTACTATATATGTTATTTCAACTATTGTAGAGATATTAAGCTTATTTATTACAGGAAAAAATATAGATAAGAATAGCAAAAAAACATTTTGTATTGTTTCATATATAAAGGGAGTGATTAGTTTTATATTTGTAATTTTTAAAAGTAAATATATTTTAATGATTAATCAATCTTTATATAAATTAATTGATAATGTATATGATACTGCATATTCTGCAGTATCACAAGATAAAATTGAAACTGATAAAGCAGATACTTTTATTTTATCAATGGTACATGAGATGTGTTTGTGCTTTTATGAATTTTGTGTATTATTTGTACTGACGATAATTGGTACATTTAATAGTATGATTAATTTTAAAATAGTGTTTTTATGCTCAATAATAGTGATTTTTATAAATAATAGAATTATAATGAGTTGGAAGGAAATTTAGAAAATGCGCTTAAGAAATTTGTTAATTTTTAAGCGCTAAATTCTTGAAATACTAGTAGTAAATATGATATTATATTAATATGAAAAAAGTACTTTGTATATGTGTTATAGTATTAGTATTAATTTTTAGTTATTTATTTTATTTGAAAAAAGATACTAATGCTAATATAAATTTAGATGAGATTAAGACTGTTATTGATAAGAATTATTATTTTGGAAATGAGTTAAAAGATTTGACAATAGATGATGTAAGTTTAATGTTTGGTATAAACTCTGATGATATTGAAAAGTGTATAGGGAAAAGGTCTGTACTAAGTACAACATCTAGTATGTATGTAATAGTAGAAGCAAAATCAGAAAATAGTGATAAAATTTATTCTATAATAAATGAATATGGATATAAATATGAAGAAAAATGGAAAAATTATCTAGCTTCAGAATATTTTATTGTATCTCAAAGAAAAGTAGGAAAAATAAAAAATTACATATATTTTATAGTGTCAGACTATTCAGATGAGATTGTAGATATAATAAAATAGTACTTAAATTATGTAATGTGTGATTTACGGATATGTTAAAAAATAAAGAATGATGAAAAAAGTGAAATTTTTGCCTAGAAAAAAATAAAAAAAATGTCGAAAAAAGTGTTGACAAAAAGGATTAAAAGTGGTAACATATAAGTCGTCACAAGGA
>CAOKPF010000059.1 GCA_948470565.1 uncultured Clostridium sp. | reverse complement strand
GTAAGGTAGCTAAAAGCTAAGCGTATGTTAAGTACGCTGCCACCTAGGCATTTTTTTATAATTAAAATATGTAAATTATAATTGGATTGATGAAAAGAAAATTATACATATAGGTAATATGGACGTAAGCTTTTGGGAAGTAGAGCATCCAGTTAAAACTTATGCTGTAAAAGTAACAGATGGAGTACATACAATTGTGTATACATCTGACACTTCATATTCTGCAAAGGATAAAATAGTTAGATTTGCTAAAAACTCTGATTTGTTAATTTGTGAGTCAAGTTTATTAAGAAAACATGGTTTCCCTGAAATAAACTCACATTTAACTGCATTTCAAGCTGGAATTATTGCTAAAGAGGCAAATGTAGGAAAACTAATGTTGACTCATTTTTGACTTTAGGAGCTAACAAAATATTATGTACATGAGGCAAAAGAAAAATTTAAGAAGGTAATAGCAGCAAAAGAGGGAGTTGTTATGAATTTATAAGAGTATAAAATTTTTATTTAGTATAATATATAAAAGTCACACAATTTTTAATTGAGATTGTGTGACTAATTAATCTTTACAAATTTTATTAACTAATTTTACCTAAATTTAATTATACTATTTTTCTTTCAAATATTTTTTCAATAAAAATGTTAAGAAATAAGGGAAGGTATAGAATTTTTTCATTAAAACCTATATTCTTATTACATAATTTTATATCAAATTTTATATCTTTATATAAATTACTATTTATTAGATTATTAAGTGAATTTGTGGGATTATTATTTGCTTTTACCTCAATTGGAATTAATATTTTCATATAAAGCACCTTTATATATATTCATATTTTCATTTTTGTCTTACCTATTTATTATTAATGGTAATTTATTTCAACTATTTTTCCATTTAATAAGGTAATCATCTATTTTTCTTTTTAATCTTTCTATATTTTTTCCTCCTACAATATTATATCTGTTAAATTAAATTACATAATTTTATTTATAAATCTTAAAAAGTATTTTTGTATTTTAGTAAATTACAAGTTCAATTTTTGTATTGCTAATTTTTTTCGATAATATTTGCTTGCAAAAAATATTTATGTATAATATAATTATATTATAGAATTGAGGTCAAAAACAATATGAGAATAAACGGAATAGTTGAAACTATAATATTTAGAAATGAAGCTAATAATTGGACTGTATTGTTACTAAAAGTAGATAGTGATTACATAACAGCTGTAGGAGATACGGAAGAAATAGAAGTAGGAGATGAGCTTCAATTAGAAGGGGAGGAGGGAATACATAAAGTATATGGAAAGCAATTTAAATTTTCTACATATATGAAAATTTTGCCTAAATCCTCATCTTCACTTATTAAGTATATAGCAGATAATGTTGAGGGTGTTGGAAAAAAGACTGCCAAAAGAGTTGTTGAAAAATTTGGTGAAGATACTGTAATGGTAATTAGATTTAATCCTGCTAATTTAAAAGAAATAAAAGGACTAAATGATGAAAAAATAGAAAGAATGACTGAATTTTTTAATGAGGAGTATGAGAAATGGAATTGTGTAGAATATTTAGGCGATTTTGGAATTTCAGTAATTACAGCAAGTAGAATTTTTGATGCATTAGGACAGGGAACTTTACAAGCTATAAAGCAAAATCCATATAGTTTGCTCGGGTTTATAAAAAATCTTGAATTTAAAGTCGTTGATGAAATTGGTAAAAAACAAGGCGTTCCACTTGATAGTGAGGATAGATTAGATGCAGGAATTGTATACTCGCTAAATCAAATTACAGAATTTGGACATACTTGTATAGAGACTAATATACTTGAAGATTATGCAGCTAATATATTAAGTGTTGAAATAGATAGTATAAAAAATGCAATAACAAGATTAAAATTAAATAATGTATTGTATGTACAATTAATTGACGATGTTGAGTTTATTTTTAGAAAAAGTTATTATTTAGCAGAAGAAAATATAGCGCAAAGTATTGTAGAACACGCTAAGCAAAAGTATGATGGTATAGATTATACTGATATGATAAAAAAAATTAGTAAAGCAAATGGTATAGAACTATCTAAAGAACAAGAAAATGCAATTTTTTCCTCCCTTAATAACTCGGTATCAGTTATTACGGGTGGACCTGGTACAGGTAAGACTACAATTATAAAATGTATAATTGAAATATTGGAAAGAATGAATAAAAAATGCATTCTTTGCGCTCCAACAGGAAGAGCTGCTAAAAGAATGACACAAACCACTGGAAGAGAAGCTAAGACTATACATAGATTACTTGAAATATCAAAAGTTGATGATTCAGATTTAGACTCTATTTTTGATATAGAAGTAAAGGCAATTGAAGCTGATGTTGTAATTGTTGATGAATCTTCTATGATAGATACATTAGTTATGAATAACCTATTAAAAGCAATAAAAATTAATACTAATATTATAATGGTAGGTGATATAGATCAGCTTCCATCAGTAGGACCAGGCTGCGTATTAAAGGACATAATATCATCAGATGTAGTTAATGTTGTTTATTTAAAACAGATATATAGACAAAGTTTTGAAAGTGATATAATTGTAAATGCCCATAGAGTAAATAGCGGAGAATATCCTGTATTTAAAAATAAAGATACTGATATGTTTTTTATAAAAACTAATACTTCGGCAGAAGTAATAAGTCAAATTTGTTCACTCGTAACACATAGACTTGAAAATTTTGCAAGTCTAGATGTTTTAAAAGATCTACAAATCCTTACACCTATGAAAAAAACTGAGCTTGGAACTATTGAATTAAATCAAATATTACAAGAGGTTTTAAATAAAAAATCTAATAAGAAGAATGAAAAAAAAATTGGAGAAAAAATATTTAGAACTGGTGATAAAGTGATGCAAATTATAAATAACTATGATAAAGTGTATGTCCAAGGGGAGGAAAGTGGACAAGGTATATATAATGGAGATATTGGATATATTGATTATGTTAATTTATTGGATGAAAAAATATGTGTTGATTTTGATGGTAAAAAGGTTGAATATGCTTTTGAAGAATTAGAACAATTAGAGCATTCGTATGCTATAACAATACATAAGTCACAGGGAAGTGAGTTTGATTATGTAATACTGCCAATTTTTACAGGATACTCAAAATTACTTACTAGAAATTTACTTTATACTGCTATGACTAGAGCAAAAAAAATGCTTATTATTGTTGGAAATGTAAAGACCGTAGAATTTATGGTAAATAATATTGAGTCAAAAAATAGAAAAACAGGACTAAAATATAAAATAATAAATATGTTTGGTTAAATTGCTACTAATTATAATATAAAAACAGAGGAAATTTTTATTATATCACATATTAAAACCCCCAGCATAGCTGGGGGTTAAGTTTACTTTTGTTTTTATACTTCATAAATATGATAAGTTTCAAATCCTTCAAAAACTATTACAAATTTTTTTAGATTTTCCCTTTTTTCAAGTCTTTTATCTTTTATATATCTTTTCATCTGCTCTATTCCATTTTCTTTTAGTTTTTCAATATCTATGCCTTTTACTTTTTCTTTACTTAGATATTTTAGTTCTATTACTGCTTCATATTTTGCATTACTTGATGCTGACTTTTCAATAAATAAATCTGCAAATCCTTGAAGTGCAGGGAACTCGCCATATACATAAAATTTATTACTTAAGCTAAGAAAAAGTGAATATACATATTTTAATGTTTTCTCATTAAAGTTTTCTTTATCTCTTACACTTTGATGTGATAGAAAACTACATATAACCTTTGTTATTTCTTCAATATTACCAGTTGTTCCAAATGCTTTTGTTGCACTTCTAATTTGACTTACCTCTATATTATACTCATCTCTATTTTCTATAATATCCTCAAAATAACTTGCATACAAATTCTCTGATACATAGTTTGGTATACAAAAATCTACATCAAAATTTACCTCTTTTATTGTTATATACCCTTGATAAAATAACAAAGATAGAAAATTATCTGTACTAAATCTTGGGCTATTTAGTTCAAATTGTCTTACTAAATTACCACTAGTTTTACCTGTTGTTACTAATTCAACTAATTTCTCATAGTTTTTTTCAGGATTCATTATATTTAAAAAGTTTTCTATTTTATTTCCAGTTGTAGCTAAATTACTGTCTACTAGATCTCGAGGTGCTTTATTATATTCAACATAATTTTTCAGATAATACATAACCAATGTTGTATTAAAGGTATGTTCATCGCTATCTAAACAAAATCTATATCCATCATAATTTTTTTCTAATTCTTTGTATACCTCTTCATTTAACTTAGCTTTCTTTACTAATTTTTTTACTTCGTCTTCTGTAAAGCCACACATTGCTATAAATCTAGGTGATAACGAAATATTTGTTGCTATATTAAAACCAGATGTTAAACTATCCAAGGTAAGTGGGGCTACACCTGTTGCAAAAAATCTATCTATTACGCTATTAGTACTTTCAGTATACTCCTTTATTACCTCATAAAATGCCCTTACAAATCCTCCTTGCCCTAATGATTTTACAAATTCTGATACGTTTCCATCTAGCATTCCATTTGTAAAATGATCATATTCATCTATTATTACATATATTTTATTTTTCTTATCTAATTTTTCAAACTTGGATAATAGTTCAAAAAGCATTATTGATGCTGACTTATTCTCTTCTAACTTTATATTAAGTTTGTACTTTTCTATAAATTTATTACAATATCCTTTTACTTTATCATTGAAGTTTTCTTCAATTTCTCTTTCTGTCTTACGATTACTTACATTCATTCCTGAAAAATTGAATTTTAAAATGTAATAATTATTTTTCTTTTCTGTAGGTTTATCGTATATGTATAATCCTTTAAATAGTTTTTCATAATTATCTTTTTCATATATATCGTAATAATATGTAAGCATGCTTGTAAATAAGCTTTTCCCAAATCTACGAGGACGAACGTATATTGATTTTTTGTAATTTTCTAGCTTTTCGATATACATCGTTTTATCTACATATATATATTCTTCATTTCTTAATGTTGCAAAATCAGATTCGCCATAAGGTATTTTTATTTTCTCCATATTCACACTTCCTTTGTATATACTATACCATACAAATATATATTTTACAATAATTTAATATAAATTCACTTGACAAATTGCAGTTATAAATAATAAAAATGATAGAAAATATGGTGTTTTGTTAAAAAGTTAGTAAATTTAGTTTGGCATATTATTTATATTATATAATATATGTCAGTAAACATAAAATTTTGATGAAATTTCATAAAGGAGGATGTGTTATGGCACATGAATATGATGATTTTGCTGGAAAAAAAGTTTAATATGCTTTTGAAGAATTAGAACAATTAGTGCATTCATATGTTAAAACAATACATAAGTCACAGGGAAGTGAGTTTGATTATGCAATACTTCCAATTTTTACAGGATACTCAAAATAAAGATTATAGAATCTATGGTAAATAACATTGAGTCAAAAAACATAAAAACAGGACTAAAATAATAGATATGTTTGGTTAAATTACTATTAATTAGGATATAAAACAGAGGAAATTTTTATTATATCACATATTAAAACCCCAGATAGCTGGGGCTTAAAGTTGCTTTTGTTTTTATACTTCATAAATATGATAAGTTTCAAATCCTTCAAAAACTATTACAAATTTTTTTAGATTTTCCCTTTTTTCAAGTCTTTTATCTTTTATATATCTTTTCATCTGCTCTATTCCATTTTCTTTTAGTTTTTCAATATCTATGCCTTTAGATTTATCTTTTCTTAGATATTTTAGTTCTATTACAGCTTCATATTTTGCATTACTTGATGATGACTTTTCTACAAATATATCTGCAAATCCTTGAAGTGCAGGAAACTCGCCATATACATAAAATTTATTACTTAAGCTAAGAAACAGTGAATATACATATTTTAATGTTTTCTCATTAAAGTTTTCTTTATCTCTTACACTTTGATGTGATAGAAAACTACATATAACCTTTGTTATTTCTTCAATATTACCAGTTGTTCCAAATGCTTTTGTTGCACTTCTAATTTGACTTACCTCTATATTATACTCATCTCTATTTTCTATAATATCCTCAAAATAACTTGCATACAAATTCTCTGATACATAGTTTGGTATACAAAAATCTACATCAAAATTTACCTCTTTTATTGTTATATACCCTTGATAAAATAACAAAGATAGAAAATTATCTGTACTAAATCTTGGGCTATTTAGTTCAAATTGTCTTACTAAATTACCACTAGTTTTACCTGTTGTTACTAATTCAACTAATTTCTCATAGTTTTTTTCAGGATTCATTATATTTAAAAAGTTTTCTATTTTATTTCCAGTTGTAGCTAAATTACTGTCTACTAGATCTCGAGGTGCTTTATTATATTCAACATAATTTTTCAGATAATACATAACCAATGTTGTATTAAAGGTATGTTCATCGCTATCTAAACAAAATCTATATCCATCATAATTTTTTTCTAATTCTTTATATACCTCTTCATTTAACTTAGCTTTCTTTACTAATTTTTTTACTTCATCTTCTGTAAAGCCACACATTGCTATAAATTTAGGTGATAGCGAAATATTTGTTGCTATATTAAAACCTGATGTTAAACTATCCAAAGTAAGTGGTGCCACACCTGTTGCAAAAAATCTATCTATTACGCTATTGGTACTTTCAGTATACTCCTTTATTATTTCATAAAATGCCCTTACAAACCCTCCTTGTCCTAATGATTTTACAAATTCTGATACATTTCCTTCTAGCATTCCATTTGTAAAATGATCATATTCATCTATTATTACATATATTTTATTTTTCTTATCTAATTTTTCAAACTTGGATAATAGTTCAAAAAGCATTATTGATGCTGACTTATTCTCTTCTAACTTTATATTAAGTTTGTACTTTTCTATAAATTTATTACAATATCCTTTTACTTTATCATTGAAGTTTTCTTCAATTTCTCTTTCTGTCTTACGATTACTTACATTCATTCCTGAAAAATTGAATTTTAAAATGTAATAATTATTTTTCTTTTCTGTAGGTTTATCGTATATGTATAATCCTTTAAATAGTTTTTCATAATTATCTTTTTCATATATATCGTAATAATATGAAATCATGCTTGTAAATAAACTTTTTCCAAATCTGCGAGGACGAACATATATTGCATTAATATATTGTTCTAGTTTTTCTATATACATCGTTTTATCTACATATTCATATTTTTCTTCTCTAAGTACTGCAAAATCAGATTTTCCATAAGGTATTTTTATATTCTCCATATTCACACTCCCTTTGTATATACTATATCATACAAATATATATTTTACAATAATTTATTATAAATTCATTTGATAAATTGTGTATAAATAATAAAAATGAAAGAAAATATGGACTTAGTTAATAAATTAGTAAATTTAGCTTGACATATTATTATTAATGGTATACAATATATACTGGTAAACATAAAACCTTAATGGGATTTCATAAAGGAGGAGTATTATGAGAAATAAATATTTAGATCTTGAAGGAAATGTTGTTGAAAGGGACCCTGATAGTTTTCCATATTCATATGATCCATACGTAATTTATAAATCACCTGAGCATAAGAAGGATGATATATGTTACTATCATGATAGAATTGTTCAATGTTATTATACAAATGAAGAGATTGAAAGTGCAAAGAAAAGTTTAGGCATTGAGTATGTTCATTGGAAGGATCCTTTAGAAGTAGGAAAGTTTCTCTCAATACTTATGTCAAAACAACTCATAGTAACAGCAATTACAGAGGGAGCAAATTATGGAACAGGTTATCCATATTGGATTATATATGTCCAAGATAAATAACTATTTGTAATAAATATTATTTAAGGGAAGTGGTAAATTTTTTTGCCACTTTTCTTAAATTGCATAATATGTGGATTTATATATTGCATATTAGCTAAATATGTGATAAAATTAGGACAAGTTAAGAGGTGTTTTTATGGAAGAGTTAATAGAGAGCATATGTGATTATGTAAGAAAACCATATACAGATTATGCAATAATGATAAATGGTGAATGGGGAAGTGGAAAAACTTATTTTTGGAATAATAAGCTTAGAAGCAGGCTTGAATCAATTAGAGTAAAAGATAAAAAATATAAAACTATATATATGTCGTTATATGGAATAAATAGTTTGGAAGAAATAAGTAAAAAAATATTTATTGAAACAAATCCTGCTATCAGTAAAACATTAAGAAAATTTG
This sequence comes from uncultured Clostridium sp., assembly GCA_948470565.1. Taxonomy (GTDB): domain Bacteria; phylum Bacillota; class Clostridia; order TANB77; family CAG-465; genus CAG-465. Next base: position 5,534 of record CAOKPF010000059.1, on the reverse strand, counting down.
TAGATACAAGAGAAGGAAATGTAATACCTGAATATGTAAAAACTGGACTTGATATGGCTAATTTGTTTGGAAGTACTAATCTAAATTCAGATAAAGTCGATTTTTCTAAAACATTTGCAATTGATAATAAAATATTGTGTTTTGATGATCTGGAAAGAGCTAATGTTGATGTAATAGATATATTAGGTTATATAAATAACTTTGTTGAACATGATGGAATAAAAACAATACTTATTTGTAATGAAAAAGAACTTGCTACAAAGTTTAAAAACAGTAATATGGAGTTAAAGAGTTTAATTGCTACATATATATTAGATAAAGAGGGAAATTTAGTTCAAAAGCCAGCAGGAAATAATTTAGAGGACAAGTACCTTCCAGCAGTTCCACTTGCTAATTTAATTGAAGAAAAAATATCAGATATATTTGATAGAGCTAATGATTATGAAAGAATAAAAGAAAAACTAATTGGTGAAACATTTGAATATATACCAGAATATGCATATATTCTTAGTGGTATGATAATGAAATATTCGTATAATGAGCCATTAGCAGATTTTTATAAAAGAAATACTGCAATTATAATTGCCACATTTAAAAAGACATTTACAAGGAATTTAAGAATATTAAAACACGCATTAAATGACTTTGAAAAAATATTTGATAATGTAACTCATGATTATCCACGTGTGCCAAAAGAGGTATTACAAACTATGCTTATATTTACAATTGCTGTATCATTTGAAATTAAAGCAGGAAATATTAGTAAAGAAAAACTAAAACTTATAAAAAGTAATGATGAATATGTATCTATTATTTTTACATCAAAGATATTAAACGATAATAATCAATTTTACTTAAAAGAATTCGACAATAGGTATTTTATAAATACAAATCAAAGTTATAGGTTTTATAAATTTATTGAGGTATATATAAGAACTAGATATTTTGATGAGAAAATATATAGAGAAAATCTTCAAGAAATATATAACACATCTAGTAATTCTAAACGAGTGCAGATAAGTAATTACAAAAAAATATTAAATGGAGATTATTGGAAGTTATCAGACTTTGATTTTGATTTGTTATGGAGACAAGTAATAGAAGAGGTAAAACTAGGCAAAATTGACTTTGATGAGAGTATTAAACTTTTTGCAGTATATAAGTATTTGATAAATATTGGACTTGTGAAAGTAACTGTTGCAGAACTTAAACATATTTTTGAGCTTGGTATGCAAGTTGCTGCTAAAAATAATGCTGAAGAATTATTTAGTAAACAATTTTCGGATGCAGATAATGATGTAAGTAAGAATGGAAATGAATTTGATTATGAAATTGCAGATAAGGATATAGAAGAATTAAAAAATAAGTATGTTGAAATAAAAAATATGGCATTACAAGAGTTAGCATATGAAAAATCAGTTTTGTTATTTAAAGATTTGCCAAGTAATATTCAAGAATTTTATAAAAAGATGATTAATGAATATGCTCAAGTTCCTGTATTTTCAAAATATGACATGGAAGATCTATATGCAAAACTGGAACTTACTCCAAATTATGATTTGTATAATATTGTAAATATGTTAGATGAAAGATATAAGGAAAATGGAGAGTTATTTGAAATTGATTCAAAAAATCTAAAAAGACTTTGTGGTATTATAAGAAAGCATAGAAATGATAGTATTAGATCTATAAAGTATGTCCTACTTGAAAATATTGCCGATAAAATAGAGCAAATTGCAAGACGTTATAAATTATAATTTAGGTATAAATAAAATTGACTGTTTTTATTTTCAGTCAATTTTATTTTACAAATTTTCATTTTCTAATCTTTCTTTTATTTCAAGATATTCACTTATTGTAATAAAGGAATAACATTTTTCTTGTAAATTATCAACTAATTTTATTGCTGCTTCTACACTTGTCTTATATATATCGTGCATGAGTATAATATCATTTCCTTTAAATTTTTTTAGCATGTAATTATATATTTTATCTGTATTTTTTATCTTCCAGTCTCTAGAATCTAGATCCCAAAGAATATTGGTAAGATTACAGCTTTGTGTAACACTTAACACTCTATCATTTGCAGAACCATAAGGTACTCGTATTAGTGTAGGTGAAAGATTTATATAATTGCATAATAGTTCCTTAGTTTTATCAATTTGTTCTGTAATTTCTTCATTTGTAAGACATGTAAATATTTTATGTGTATAACTATGTATTCCTATATCGTTACCAGCTTCATATTCATATTGTAAAATGCTAGCTTTTTTTTCTATATTTTCACCTAATACAAAAAATGTTACATTTACATTTCGTTTGTTTAGTTCATCAACTAAATATTTTGAGTATTTTCCTGGTCCATCATCAAATGTTAAAACCACTGTCCTTTTATTTTTGTATTGCTCTACTAAATATTGTATTCTAGTTTCATATTGACTGTCTGGACAAGTATTTTCAGACTCTGTGTTATAGTCTTGTGACGAATTATTTTTAGATGCTTTTATAATATAATTTACATATAAAATAGTGCTTGATAGTGCAATAATAATTATTGTAGAAGCTAAAATATTAAGTCTACTTATAAAGAAAAACTTAATTCGAGAATTTTTATCCATGGTAACCTCCATAGCTTTTTTATAATAAAATATTAAATACTTATATAAAAATTATATGTTTTAATATAAATGTATTAAATTGTAGATTATTCTATGATATAAAAAGTGAATATATTATATATATAATAAACATAATAAGTGTATATATAAATAATATTTTGTGTAATGTAATACAAGATTGAGTACAAAATTCTTTACAAAAAATTATATAAAATAGCGATAACACAAAAAATATGTAGCTAAAAATGTTAATAATTAATTTTGAAATTTGCATATATATCACCTATTATAGTATATAGTTTTTTAGAAATATTGTTAAAATTCATTATGCACTAATTAATAATGGTAACTAATAATGCAATTTTATATTAAAATTACATGAAAAATAGTTTTAAAATCATTGTAAAATATATATTTGTATGATATAGTATAAGCAAGGATGTGATATAGTGGAAAAAATAAAAATACCATATGGAGACAATGTCATTAACTTAAGCTATAACGCTTGAAAATAGTATGTTGAAAAGTACTGCTTACTCTTCACACTTCACGAAAAAATTTGAAATATTAATAATATTTAATTATTAAAAAATTACATTAATCTTTATATATTTAAGGTTTTAAATAAATATTAGCTTAAGTTAATGACATTGATATGGGGAGGCAGTTTTTACAACACTAAGAAATGAAAACTATGTACATGCAGATAAGACAATATATATAGAAAAACTTGAAAACTATAAAAAACAATATATGTACGACCACGAAGATTTGGAAAAAGCTTGTTTACTAGTATGTTAATGTGTTATTATGATATAAATAGAAAAGATGAATTTTAAAAATTATTTAAAGGATTATACATATATGATAATTTTACAGAAAACAAAAATAACTTTTATATTTTAAATTTCAATTTTTTTGGAATGGATATAAGTGGTACAACAAAAGAAAATATAAGAGAAAGCTTTAATAAAAGAGTGTATATATCATGTAAAGAATTTATAGCAAAATATGATTTAAATATAGAATGGAAGAAAAAATGAGTGCTTCTATGACACTCTTAAATTTATTATCCAAATTTAAAAATCTAAAATTAGAAAATAAAATATATGTAATAATAATAAAAATGATCATTTTACAAATGGAATGTTAGATGGAAATATGTCTGGTTTTTTAAGTGCTTTATCTCAGGGAGGTTTTGTTAGAGCCTTTTATGAAATAATAAAAATATAGAGCAAATAACTAAAGTTGTAAGTAGTTTCTTATCTTATCAAAGCGTTAGAGATAAAGATGTCTTTTACGAAAAAATGCTAAAGTATGTATACTCTTTGTTTTTTAGTTTAAGTAGTCAATATTATGTATATGGAGAATTTCCAGCACTTCAGGGATTTGCAGATATATTTGTGGAAAAATTAGTAGTAAGTAGTGCAAAATGTGAAGCTATAATAGAACTTAAATATTTAAATAAACAAAAAGCTAGAGGATTAAATATTGAAAAATTAAAAGAAGATGGAATATCTCAATTGAAAAAATATATTAAAGATAAAAGACTAGAAAATAGAGAAAATTTAAAAAGATTTGTAATAGTTTTTGAGGGATTTGAAAAATATTATATCTATGAAATATACTAGAAAATAAATTTCATGTTGAAAACAGAATATTTTAGAGCAAATTGTATAAATATTAGTTTGTAGTAAAAAAATAAAATATTTGATTTTTTGAGTTTTTGTTGTATAATGAAATTGGAGGTAGATTATGATAACTTTTGAAGAAATAATAAAAAATATAAAAATATTATTGGTAGATGATGATACCGATTATTTGGAGATGACACATGTTTTTTTAAAACAATTAGGATATAATGTAGATATTGTAGATAATGGTAAAGAGGCAATAGATAAGTTAAAAACAAATAATTATCAAATAGCTTTACTTGATTATTTTATGCCTGGTTGCACAGGTGAAGATGTAATAGAGGAGATAAGAAAAACTAATCAAGAGATAATTATCATTTTGCAAACAGGATTTTCAGGTCAAAAGCCACCAATTGAAACAATGAAAAAGTTAAATATACAAAATTATTTTGATAAAACTGAGGGCATATCAAAACTTAATTTGGAAATAATATCTGCGGTAAAAATATTTGCACAACAAAGTGAAATAGAGTTTGCAAGGTATAAACTAAATGCTATTGGAGAACTTATAACAGGAATGGCACAGGAAATAAAATCTGATTTGTTATCTATTAGTGCTGGTATGGAAGTGACTAGTTTTTTGGTAAAATCAGTTGGAGATAATGTAGATAAGAAAAATCTAGAGAAGCTTAATAATTTTTATGAAGAAAATAAAACTTCAATAGAAAAAATAGATAAAGTATTGAGTTCAGTTATTGGTTATACTTCTGATAATACTGATGATGTAATGGATACAAACGATATAATTGAAGTTATATATTTTATTATGAGTAATGAAGCCAAATTAAATGATATATCGTTTTCATGTAAAGCGTGTCTGAAGAGTAATAGTTACATAACTGGAAGTATAAATGATGTTATATTTGTTATTTGTGGAATTTTAAAAAAGATTATGGAAGTAGAAGATGATAATAAAAACATTGAATTAATACTTACTGAAGATGAGAATAATTGGCTATTTGATATAAAAAGTAGTAGACTTAGTAAACTAATAAATAATGATTATTATGTATTAAATAAAGTTATAATGTCAATAAAAAATCTTGAAATTGAAAGAGATAGCAATAAATTAGAATTTGTTATAAAAAAGTCATATTAAAGATTTTTTTATAAATATAAAAATTAAATATTTATATGCAAAAAAAGAATTTGTATTAAAAATATCAAAAAGTATTGCAAAAATCAATTAAAAAGGTGTATAATGTAATCAAACAAAAGAGAG
>CAOKPF010000058.1 GCA_948470565.1 uncultured Clostridium sp. | reverse complement strand
TTTTATGACTTTTTTATTTTCCACTTTTTATTAACTTTTTACTTGACATTTACATAAGGAGGAAATATGAGTATTAAGAAATTTACAGATTTGAACATTGAAAAAATAAAAATATTAGAGGAAAACGAAGAAATTCCAATACGTATTAGAAAAAAAGGGAAGTATTTTGAGGCAAGATTAACAATAAATATTAATGGTATAAGTGAAAGAAAATCTTGTAGTTCAACATTATTAGACAAAGCCTATAATAATGCTAGGAAAGTTAGAAATGATTATGAAAATGGCATAACTATTACAAAAAATAACTCTATTTTATTAGAGGAGATAGCTATACAATGGTTCAATAAAAGAATAGAGGAAGCAAATAGTGGGAAAATAAGCAAAAAAACTCTTGTTGGATATAGATATTCTATAAAAAAATATATAATACCAAAACTTGGGAACATAAGAGTAAAAAAATTAAATAGTAATACATTACAAGACTTTATTGATAACATAGAAAAATTAGCACCTAAAACTATACATGAAATTTATCTTGCTTTAAAACTTATTTTAGATTATGCTATAAATTTAAGAATTGTAGCAACAAATGTAGCTATTGGTATTAAATTACCGGAATTAGTAAAAGCAGATATAGAATTTTTACAACATAATGATTATATAAAATTTGAAAGTTCTTGTTTAAAAAAAGGAGAAATTGGAGAAAGCTTATTAACTATTTTATATTCAGGTATAAGAGCAGAAGAACTTTGTGGTTTGCGATATTGTGATTTAGATTTTAAGAATAATATATTAAAAGTACGTCATGCTTTTCAAGAAAATAATATATATAATGATAAAATGGAAATAATAGGAAAAGTAAGAGAATTAACATCTTTAAAAACCAAAACTTCAGTTCGTGATATACCAATGACAGAAAAATTAAAAGAAATACTTTCTAATAAAAGAGATAGAGATATAAAAAAGTATAAAAAAAATTTTTCAGAAGATATGCACGTTTTTAGGAATAAACAAGATGAACCACTAATAACAAATAACTTAAGATTAAGACTAGGAAGATTTATACAACAATTTAATTTAAACCATATAACATTACATGGACTTAGACATACTTTTGCTACTTATTGTGTTGAGGCGGGTATGAAACCAGAAGTTTTAAAGGTTATACTAGGACATACAAATTATCAAACTACGCTTAAATTCTATGTTCATAATACAGAATTGAATAAAAGTAAAAGCATTAATTTAGTTGAAAATTATATACAAGATATTACAAATACAATGATAAATAATAATCAAAATAATAATATGAATAATGATATACTACAAGTATCGGGAGAAGAATTTGAAAAAATAGTACAAAAACGTGTAAATGATGTATTAGCAGATATGCTAAAGCAAAGTATACAAAAATAAACACAAATGCAGATACATTTGTGTTTATAAAAAATATAAACAACTTATGGTAGCGGCAGTAGGAGTTGAACCTACGGTCTTCCGGGTATGAACCGGATGCTTTAGCCAACTAAGCTATACCGCCATGTATATATGCTATGGGGAAAAAATGGGGAATTTAGAAAATAGATTTTCTCCGATTTCTCACAAAGCACTGATATTAATATGTTTTTTGGTTATTATATATTAGCGACACTTTAGGTATGAACCGAACGCTCTAGCCAACTAAGCTATGCCGCCATCAATTACGAAAATATTATAACATTACTAAAAATGTTTGTCAATAAGTAAAAGTAATTTTTACAAAAAACTTTCAAAATTGTGGTTGAAATATGAAAAAATGTATGATATACTTATAACATGTTATTTTATGACAATATGAATAAAAAAAGGAGAGAGTTTTATGAAATGTATTTTATTATGTGCGGGGTATGCAACGAGGCTTTTCCCATTAACGGAAAATTTTCCTAAAGCATTATTAGAGGTTGGTGGAAGACCAATAATAGATTATACATTAGATGAAGTAAATACAATAGATGAAGTTGATGGAATTTTTTTAGTTACTAATTCTAAATATGCTCCACATTTTAAAGAGTGGGCAGCAAAGAAAAATAATGTAAAACCTATTGTTGTAATAGATGATGGTACGACTACAAATGATGATAGATTAGGCGCTATTGGGGATATTGATTTTACTTTAAATAAGTGTGGAATAAATGATGATATATTAGTATTAGCAACAGATAACTTATTTACATTTAGTTTAAAAGACTTTTATAATTTTTATAAGTTGAAAAATGCACCTGTCATTTGTGTAAGAGAAGAAAAAAATAGAGAGTTATTAAAAAGGCTTGGGGTTGCAGAGATTTCTGAAGAAAATATGCAAGTAATTGGATTTGAAGAAAAACCAGCAGAACCCAAAGGAAAGTATGGAGTTTATGCTGAATATATATATCCAAAAAATGTATTGCCTATTATTAAAGAATATTTGGCAGATGGAAATTCTAGTGATGCGCCAGGAAATTTGGTAGCATATATGCATCAAAGAATTCCAACTTTTGCTTATTCATTTGAGGGAGAGTGCTATGATGTTGGAACACACGATGCACTTGCTATGGTTAATAAATTATATAGTAATAAATAAATTTTAGTAGGTAAATGTATGAATATAAGTAGGATATCACGTAGTATAGTAGTAGCAATTTATGTAGTTTTAATAGGGATTTTTATATTTTTAGATATAACAATTTTACATTCTAATAATAATGATATAAAATTATTATTTACACTAAGAAAAGTCGTATATGTTATATCTACAATTATCTTAGTATTAGGTTATGCGTATATAAAGGATAAATTATATCATAAAAAAGTAAAGAAAAAATTTGCTTATATATACAGATACATATATATATCTTTTGCAATAGGGTTTTGTAGTATTTATACGATAATTGGAAGTATTAAAGACTTTTCTAACAAAGAATTAATATTTTATTATATATTAACATTTTTTACAGCTACTTTTATAAAAAGGATAATATTTAATATATCTAAAAGTGATATATTATCAGTATTAGGCATGTTTATGTATTGCAATTTATTAAATAATATATACAATAAAATTCAGTTATTTACTACATTAATTATAACATTTTCATTATTACTTACAATTTTGTTAACAAATTTATTAATTGATGAGTTAAAGCAAAGTGGCATAAAAACAAAGAAGTATTTAATGGAAGCAATTTTATTAGGAATTTGTATAGGCTTTTGTATAATTACTGGAATAAATTATATAGTATGGAGTGTTATATTAGTTATAATGATATGTATAACTTCAAATCTGGATAATACACATATAACATTTCCAAAAAAATTTATGGCAACTCTTACGCAATCTCAAAGAGAAAATTTGTATAAAATTGAAAGAATTAATATAAATAAGTTATATGTAAGTATAGTTATAGTTTTAGCAACTTGTATATTTATAGTTAATTTCTTTGAATTACTGGCTACCAGATTTGGAGTTGACATTTATTGTAGTAATATAATAATAAATACAAATATTAAAATATCAGATTTTATATTATACTTAAAAAGTACGTTAATATATTCTAGTAAATTTTATTTATTTTTATCAATATACATATTATTTATAGAAATAGTAACATTTTTTTTAAGAAGAAAATATGATACAAAAACTACATTTATAAAGAGTCTATTTATGGCAATTTTAATAATAAATTTAATTTGTAATTATCAAGTAATTTATTATCAAAAAATATTTATGGCTCTTTATATTATAATAGCAATTATTAATACATCTAATATTTATTTAAATAGAGAAGAAAGAATAAAAATGCTTATTTCAAGATAAGAGGAGGGAGGGAATGGCATATTATTCAGATGAATTAATTGAAGAGGTAATATCTCAAAATGATGTTGTAGATGTTGTTTCAGAATATGTGACATTAAAAAAAAGGGGCAGAAATTTTACAGGATTATGTCCATTTCATAGGGAAAAAACTCCTTCCTTTTGCGTTTCTATGGACAAGCAGATATATAAATGCTTTGGTTGTTTGGAAGGTGGAAATGTAATTTCATTTGTTATGAAACTTGAAAATTTAGATTTTACTGAGGCTTTAGAATATTTAGCTGAAAGAGCTCATATAGATGTTTCAAAATATGAAGTAAAAAATTACAGTTCTAACAGAATCGATTCTGATAAGAGTGATAGGAAAGATTTAAAAGAAGTATTATTTAAGTTAAATAGAGATGTTGGAAAATTTTACCACAATAATTTAGTAGAATGTTTAAATGAGTCAAGTAATATAGTAAAGAATTATATATTAAAGAGAAAATTAGATATAAAGACTATAAAAAGATTTGGCATTGGATATGCTACCGGAAAACAACCTTTATATGATCACCTTATATCTTTAGGATATCAAAAACAAGATTTACTTGAAAGTGGTATATTTTCACAAAGTGAAAAAGGAAAAATATATGATAGATTTTTCAATAGACTTATGTTTCCAATATTTGATGTTAGAGATAGAATTATTGCTTTTGGTGGTAGAGTATTAGATAGTTCTTTGCCAAAATATGTAAACTCACCAGAAAATGAAATTTATCATAAAGGAAGGACACTATATGGTTTAAATATAGCAAAAAGAGAAAAAGTTGAAAATATAATAATTGTTGAAGGATATATGGATGCAATTGCTCTGCATAAGAGTGGTATATCTAATGGAGTAGCTTCACTTGGAACAGCATTAACTGAAAATCAAGCTCGCCTTATAAAAAAATATACAGATACTGTAATTATAGGTTATGATCAAGATGAAGCAGGTCAAAACGCTACACTTAGGGGACTTGATATACTTGCCTCAAAAGGGTTAAATGTAAAAGTTCTGGTATTAGATAAAAAAGATACAAAAGATGCGGATGAATATATAAATAAATATGGAGTTGAGAGGTATAGAAATTGTGTAAAAAATAGTATATCATTAGTAGAGTTTAAAATATCAAAATTAGAAAAAAATTTGGATATAAATAATTTAGACTCAAAAATAAATTTTTTAACGGAGGCTTCATCTGTGCTTGCAACTATTTCCAATGATATAGAAAGAGAACTTTATATTGATAAAATTGCCAATAAGTATTCTATTGGAAAAGGACCAATTTTACAAGAAGTTGAAAAAAGAAAGAAAAAAATGGTTGGAAATGAAGTTGTAATAGATGTACAAAGTTTAAATAGAAAAATGCAACTTGTGACTAATGTTCAAAAAAGAGAAGAACAATTTATAATAGCTTTAATGTTAAGTAAAGATTTGAAAATTCAAAAACAACTTATTGAGAAAATATTACCTGAGGATATAAAAAATGACCAAGTAAGAAATTTATATATTTTCTTGTTAAATTTATCAAAAGAGTGTGACATTAATAAGATTGATGTTTTAACTAAAATTACAGATAATGAAATGATGAAAGAAATTACAGAAGTTATGTATATTGATATTAGTGATGATAGACAAAAATTATTGGATAATGTATTAAAACAAAAAAGAAAGGAAAAACTAATTGAAAGAAGAGATGAAATTTTAAATAGAATGTCACAAAATATCTCAAAAGATGAACAAGAAATTCTTTTCGTTGAATTAAATCAAATCAATTTAGAATTTTCAAAGTTAAAAAAATAAGAATAAGGAGTTAAAATATGGATAGTAAAAAGGAAAATAACTTTGGCTTGGATGAAAAAAAGCAAGAAAAATTATTAGAATTTATAAAACAAATTAATAAGACAAAAAGAGTAGAGTATAAAGATATGGTAGATTTTTTTGAAAAATATAAATTTACCCAAGATGAAGTATCAAAAATATATGATTATATTTCTAATTCAGATATTGAACTAATTTTAGAAGACGAAAAACAAGAAGTAGATATAAATGAAGATGTACTTACTGAAGAGAACGCTGATAGACTTGCTGAATTGGATAGAGATAATATTAATGAAAAAGATTCAAATACTCCTATTGTTGAACTTGACATTGAACCAAATTTGGAAGATATAACTGAGATTGAAAAAAACATATTACTAGAAGATGACGATAAAGATATATACTTTGTAGATAATTTAAATGTAGAAGATCCAGTAAAAATGTTTTTAAAGGAAATCGGAAAAATAAAACTTCTTACTTTTGAAGAAGAAAACGAGCTTGCTGAAAAAATGGTTAATGGAGATGTTGAAGCTAAAAAGCAACTTATTGAATCTAACTTAAGGCTTGTTGTAAGTATAGCGAAAAAATATATTGGTAGAGGAATGAATTTTCTTGACTTAATTCAGGAAGGAAATTTAGGTCTTATAAAAGCAGTAGATAAATTTGATCAATCTAAAGGGTATAAGTTTAGTACTTATGCTACATGGTGGATAAGGCAAGCTATTACTAGAGCTATAGCTGATCAAGCTAGAACTATAAGAATACCAGTGCATATGGTAGAAACTATTAATAAATTGATAAGAACATCTAGACATTTGTTGCAATCTCTAGGTAGAGAGCCTACTCCTGAAGAAATTGCAGAAGAACTAGAGATGCCTGTTGAAAAGGTAAGAGAAGTTTTAAAAATTGCACAGGAGCCTATTTCTCTTGAAACTCCTGTTGGTGAAGAAGATGAAAGTAATTTAGGAAACTTTATACCAGATGATGATGCTCCATCTCCATCTGAACAGGCTGCTGACGTTCTGCTAAGGGAACATATAGAAGAGGTAATGGCAACTCTTACTGCTAGAGAGGCAAAAGTATTAAAACTTAGATTTGGACTTCAAGATGGTAGAATGAGAACTTTAGAGGAGGTTGGAAAAGAATTTGATGTAACACGTGAACGTATTAGACAAATTGAAGCAAAAGCATTAAGAAAATTAAGACATCCTAGTAGAAGTAAAAGACTAAAGGATTTTATGAATAGTGAAGCATAGAAAATTTAGTTTTATTTGTTAAATATATAGAAATAAAGAATCATTATAAGTTGCGTATACACTTATAATGAGCTTTTGCTTTTTATAACATTTTAAAATATAAAGTATATAATGAGAAACAAAAAATATATAAATAAATGGGAGAGAACATATGAAGTTGGATAACGGTAGAACAATTGCAAAATGCTTAGAACCTACATTTGAAAATGTAACAAGAGATTTTATAACAAAAACTATGTATGATATATTATTTAGTGAAGAAATACCTAATTTTAAATTTGATTTTAGAGAAAATGAAGCTATAGAATTCATAGAAAAGGTATTAATCAATTATTCTAAGGAATATGAATTTGCTAAAGTAAAATCACAAAAAATATTGCAAGAGATAAAGTATAAGACTAAAGGGAATGAAGAAATGCCAGTAATGATTGTGAATAATTATAAAGAATTTTTTGAGTTATTAAGACATTTTTATGAAAGAGATATAGAATTGTTTTTTTTAAGAAGGGAAGATGCAACAGGTTTTCCAGTATATGAAGAAGAAAATTGTTTTGAACAAATTTGGTTAAGAGCAACCCCAGAAGATTTTAATGATCCAGAAAATTTCTTAAGTAAACAAGTTAGTATGATAAATGATAATACTTTTAAGAAGTATGATAAAGAAATGGAAATTGGAAAATTAAACTTTTTAGATGATAATATATTGTGTGTAAAAAATGGCGTAGCAAGAACTTGGGATGAAAATTCAAGAGAATTTGAAATGAAAATTTATGATAAAAATTATTATGATAAAACAGAATTATTTTGTAGACCTAATTATAAATTGCCAGTTATAAGGTATGGTATTTATGAAAAGGATGGTATAAAAGTTTGTCATATAGGTTCAGTACAAAACAAAAATTATGATTATGAAAGAGATGTATTGATGAAAAAAATAGATAGAAAAAAATACAAATTGAATAAGGGAGTACCAAAAGAGTATACTGATAAGATTGAACCCAAGAATATACTGTCACTTAGTATATTTGTTAATTTTCTTCATCAAGAGGGGATTACTGAGATAGAAGTACCAAGTATGTATGTTTTAGAGCATGAATATCATAGAAAGAGAAATATTTATGATATAAGAGAATTTGAAGAATATTGGACTGATGAGAACATAGAAGATTCACCTATGCGTTATGATAAAAGTAAGTATTATTTTAAAAGAGCTCATAAACATGAAGATATAATAAGTGAATTAAAAACTGAACGTTTCTTGCTTACATTTAAAAGATTATTAGTTCATTATCCTAAATCACATATAATAAATTATCCTAATGAAGTAAATAATTTTATGAATATGAGTATTCCTATTGTAAAAAATATAGCTGAGATAAATGGCGAAATGTTAAAAGAGGTGTATAAGTTAGTTGAAAATAAGTATTTGGAATATAATAGATAAAAATATATTGTACCATAATGATATTTGAAATTATTATAATATTATATTTTTATGATATTTGCTATAGTTAAAACAATTTAAATAACATAACTATTTCAAAATATATTGACATAATATTGAAAATGTGATATAATTTGTCTACTAATAAAAAATGTTTTCTATCGATTGATAGACTATAAAGGAGGATGCCAAATGGGATTTTTTAATTTAGGTAAAAAGAAAAACAACAATGTTACAGAAGGAAAAATAGCTCCTGATTTTGATTTATTTATCAAAGAAAAGACAGTTAGTTTAGATAAAACAATTTCAGATATTGAAACCAAGAAAGGTGTAAATTTTACTAATCATAAGGCAAGAGTTATGGTAGCCTTAGATTATTCAGGTAGCATGAGTTATTTGTATTCGAGTGGTGCTGTGGATAATGCGCTTGCACGGCTTTTGCCACTTGGATTAAAATTTGACGATAATGGCAGTATGGAATTGTGGCTGTTTACAGAAGGACATTATTCGATGCCTGATGTCACAATAAAAAATTGTGAAAACTATCTAAAGAATAATTTGCAGAGAATTAGGTTTAGAATGGGAGGTACAGACTATTCGCCTGTATTAAATGAAGTCCTTAATGCACACAAGAAAACTTCTGCTGATGGAATTCCTACTTATGTAATATTTCTTACAGATGGAGGATGTAGCAAAAGTGATGAGACAAGAACCGATAGAGTAATTGCGCAAATGGCAGAGGAAAATGTATTTATTATGTTTGTCGGAATTGGTAATAACTCATTTTCATATCTTCATCATTTGGACAACTTTGATGAGAGAAGATGCGACAATACAGGTTTTACAAACATTGATATTATGGGAGACGTATCTGATCAGGAGCTTTATAACTCTTTACTTGAGGAGTATTCCTCCTGGGTAAAAAAATGGGTTAGATAATTTTTGTTATAAAAATAAGAAGATACTTAAGATCTAAATTCTTAAGTGTCTTTATTTTTTAATTAAAAAGCATAAAAAAGTTTCTGATTTTTTCTGATTAATTCTGATTATTTCTCATTTTGATTGATGTGAGAAATAATATATTTATATAAAATTGAGTAATTAATTGTCGAGTAAGAATTAATAGAGGAAATAACTATATTATTTGTATATGGTAATCAAATTCAAATTATATTTTCTTTAGTTGTATAAACTAATTTTTAATCAGAGAGGAATAAATATGGTGATAAAAATAATAATAATTTTGTTAGCTTTTTATTGAGTTTTAATTTTGTTGGTATTGTATATGCAAAAGTGTATAAGCTATATATTTACCATTAGCAGTTACGAAAATTAATTTAATTAATTGAGCTGATTTATTTAGAGTTTATCTACAATATGATTTTCGTAATTGAAGTAATATAGAGTGGGGATATTGCTATTTAAATGTTCTAAATTGTGGAGAAGTATATAAAATAGAAGAAAATTGTATTGAGGTATTTGTCGATTTTTTTAGTTACTTGATAAAAGATTTAAAATAGTATTCTGTAATATTTTAATTAAAATTATAATAAGTATTATGTAATAGCATTACTTAATAAGGTATTTTTTATTTTATATATGTAAATCTTGTAATTTCATAATTTTTTGTAGATATTTGGTAGTTAATTATTGTATATGAAAAGAAAATGTGTTAAAATATTACACGTAATAATAAGGAGTTTTAGATGGAAACTAGAAGTGGGATAATTGGACTTGCAGTAGGAGAGGCAATAGGTCTACCAATAAATTCAATTGATAGAAGTATTTTAGTAAGAAACTTAGTAACAGTTATGCTAGATAATGGGGCAAGTAATATGCCAAAAGGAACTTTTTCAATGGCAACTTCTATGACACTTGCAACTATAGATTCTATTATTGAAACACAAGGAATACTAGTAGAAGGAATTGCACAAAATTTTTTACAAATTATAAATGAAGGAAAATATACTGCAGCTGGTGTATCTGTAAATGTTGGAAAAACAACATATAATGCACTTAAAAAATATGGAACTGAAAAATGTATAGCTGATGAAGCGGGAGGAATAGATTTTTCTGATAATGGTAATGGAGCATTAAAGAGAATGTTGCCTGTTATATATTATTCATATGTTAATAAATTAAATTATAGTCAGATATTACAATTAATTACAAAGGTTTCTTCAATTACTCATGGACATCAAATAAGTATTATTGGAGAATATATTTATGTTATTTTTGGTATGTGTATACTTGAGGGAAAAAGTAAAGAAGAGGCATACGAATATATACAAAGCTTAGATTATTCTATGTTTAGTAAAGAATGTTTAAAACCTTATGATAGGATAATAAATAAAAATTTGCCCAAAGGATTTAAGCTTAGTGAAATAAATTCCACAGGATATATAGTTGATACATTAGAAGCAATTTTTTGGGTATTACTTAATACTAATAATTTTAATCAAGCAATAATTGGAGCTATTAATCTTGGAGGAGCAACTGATAGTATTGGAGCCTGTATTGGTGGAATTGCAGGAATGATATATGGAATTGATACAATAAGCAATGATTGGAAAATAGCATTAAGAAGATATGATTACATTGTGGACTTATGTGAGCAATTTGATGATGCACTTTATGATATGTGTAATATTTCAGAAAAATTAGCATCAAAAGTAATATCTCCTGATACAGATTCATTAAAAAGAGTAAAAATTATTAAAGAAAGCTTATTTAGTGCTAGAACAGATGCAATTGTTTCAAAAAAATCAAATATTGAGTTAGATTATGGCAAAATAAAAATTATGGAAATCAATCAAGTAAGGTTTAAATACTTAATAGAATGTAATGTACCAGACTTTATGGAAGAAAATAAAATTAATAAAGAAAAAATGTTATCACATATATATGATAAAATTTTGCTTATGGCAAAGGATTTTAGAATGAAGACAATAGCAATACCAATTCTTGGAGTTGAATTTGACAATTTTCCTGTTGGTTTAGCTGTAAAAATTGCAGTAGATAGTGTTAGAAAATATTATAGTGAATTAAGTATTAATGATGAATTTTTGAGAGTATATTTACTGTGCCATGATGGAACAATATATAATGAGGCTAAGGAGTATTTTACAGCTGTGGCAAATGTTAGTGACTATGATTTTTATATGTAATTTAAATTATAAATAGAAGTTTTAACAAAAATATATCTACTTTAATATAATAAAGTAGGTGATATTATGGAGATTTTTATACAGACTTTAATATGCTTGATTGCTGTACTTGGGATAATATTTACTACATTTTCTGTATCAGATAGATATTTTAGTAAAGATTTTAAAAAATATAATGTAAACTACAGAAATTGTACAAAAATAATAATCAGTTTGCAATATGATGATGAAATTACAGATATAGTAGAAAAAATAAAGGAATGTGATAAAGATAACAGTTTTAGAATAGATATAATAAAGTCATAAATTATATACAATGGAATAAATTAGAGAGGTGTAAATGGAAAAAATATATGATCAGTATTTTATATTAGAGCCTGAGTATTATAGGTGTATTAAAGATTTGATAGAAAGTGAAGTCGTTTTACAGATGAAAAAATATATTCATCATGGTAATACTAGTTGTTTTGAACATTGTTTAAATGTATCGTATATGAATTATAAAATATGTAAGTGGTTAAATTTAGACTACAGATCTGCAGCAAGAGCAGGATTATTACATGATTTATTTTTATATGACTGGCATTTGAAACATTCTAAAAAAATATTAGAAAAACACGGTTTTACCCATTCAAAAATTGCGCTTTTCAATGCTCAAAAATATTTTAATCTCAATAATCTTGAAAAAGATATTATTTTAAAACATATGTGGCCACTTAACATTGAACTGCCTAAATACAAAGAGACATGTGTTATAGTTTTAACTGATAAAATATGTTGTATAAAAGAATTCCTAAAAATATAAAAAAGTGTGGACAGTTTATTATCCACATTTTTTATGCAATTTTTTATTTTTTGTCTTCCATATCTTTTTTGTCATTTTCTTTTATAGGTACAAATAAATTACATTTACAAATTCCTGTTTCAACAAATTCATCACAGGGACATAAAGTTGTTTCATCCGCTTTTACTCTACATGGACAGTGACCATTTTTTCGCTCAATTCCTTTTATAATTTTTTCTACATATTCAATATCAGGATTTAATCTAAATTTCTTCAAAATTTTTCCCTCCTTAATAACTCATACAAGTTATTATATAACATATATATGTAGAAGTAAAGAATTTATTATGGAGGAATTTTATGTCTAAAGTTTGGTCAAGTATGATAATAATTAGTATTATTTTTGCAATAATTTCAGGAAATTCAGGCATAGTAATAGATAGTGTAATGGAAAGTGGAAAAACTTCAGTTGAAAATATCATTACACTTGCTGGTATGATGTGCTTTTGGAGTGGTATATTTAATATATTTGAAAAAACTAATGCAATAAATGTATTTTCAAAAAAATTTTCAAAATTTTTACTAAAATTATTTAAGAAAAACGAAGTAAGTGAGAGTGCACTAAAATACATGAGTATGAACATTGTAAGTAATGTATTAGGAGTTGGAAATGCTGCTACTATAAATGGAATAAATGCAATAAAAGAGCTTCAAGAAACAAACCCTTATGAAGATAAGCCTAGTGATAGCATGACAACTTTTGTTCTATTAAATACAGCGTCTCTACAACTAATTCCAACAAGTATGATTGCTTTGAGAACAATGTATAATTCAGCATCTCCTACCGCTATTGTTGTACCAATATGGATTGTTACAAGTTTGTCTTTAATAGCAGGAATTATATCAATAAAAATACTTAATAAAAAGGTAAGGTGATAAAGTGTTAAATTATTTTATTATTTCAATAGTACCACTTGCAATTTTAGCTATAATATTAATTGGAATTAAAGAGAAAAAAGATGTATTTAAGTTGTTTGTTGAGGGAGTACTTGATGGACTTAAGGTTGTATATAACATTTTTCCATTTATACTTGCAATTACAATAGCAATAGAGCTTTTGAAAAATACTAATTTACTAAATACTTTATTAATACCTATAAAGCCATTACTTGAACTACTTGGTATACCAGCAAATATAGTACCACTTTGTATATTAAGACCACTATCGGGTGGTGCTTCTATGTCTGTTGTTATGGATATTTTTAATGAATGTGGACCAGATTCATTATCTGGAAAAATTGCATCAATTGTAATGGGTGCAACTGAAACCACTTTATACAGTATAACAGTTCTTTTTGGAGCAGTTAAGGTAAAAAACTTAAGGGGGACATTAGTAGCAGGATTAATAGCAGATTTTGTTGCCATATCATCAGCTATTTTTTTGGTAAATATTGGAATAATATAGATATTTTTATAAAATTGCCAGGATAAAATCGCGTTTAGTGCGTTTGAAGGGTCTTATTTTGATTATATATACT
>CAOKPF010000057.1 GCA_948470565.1 uncultured Clostridium sp. | reverse complement strand
ATGAAAAGTCTTGAAACCCTTGTGGCTGTAACACACACACACACACACACACACAAGTATTTACTAGTGAAATAATTGCTAGAGATAGCAAGACTTTTAATGTACCTAAAAATAGAAGAAACTTAGACTATAATCGTACTCCACTTACGATTATAGTTTAGGTTTCTTTTTGCTTATCTCAAAAATAATTTTAAGGGGGAAATAAAAAAACATGAAAAAGAAAATTCTAGGAATAGGAATTATAGTAATTCTTTGTATGACACTATTTATTCTAACGGGATGTGGAGAAAAGAACAATATGCAAGATGATGAGAATAAAATTCAAAATGGAAAAGAGCATATAACAAATAATAATATTACTAATAAAGAGAAAGAAGAATTAAATAATAATTCTATTGAAGATACAATTAAAAGCTATTATACAGCTCTATACCACAGAGATTCAAAAACAGCATATAAATACTTAGATTATGTTGGAATAGTCGCTTGGAGTACAAAGGAAAGGACAAAAGGTGCTGAAGCAAGTAGCTTTACAACAAAATATAATGAGATATTAAGCGATTCAAAAAGGACAGAAGAAATAAATGATTTTTTTGAAGATGAAGAAATTTACAACAAAATTAATAATGAAGTTACATATAGAGATGTTACATTTGATATTAAAGAACCAAAAGATTTAGGAAACAATATATATAGTGTATATACAAATGTTTATTACTATATGAATGATACTAAAACTGGAAGTAGTAGAACTAATTATTTATTAAAAAAAGATAATAAGTATTATTTTATAAATGATGATGCTTTATGGGATGCACAACTTTTAAAGGGAATAATTCCAGATTACGGACAAATAAAACTACACAATTAAGAGGAGAAAGAGAAATGTTTTTTTTAGTAGATTTTGATGATATATCAGGGGGAATAGGAGCATTTATAAAAATTTTTATTATAATTGGAATACTTGCTATTCCACTAGGATTTTTAAAATGGAATGATGATAGTTTAACAATTGGAACTTTAGTGTTTGCTCTTTGT
The DNA here is from genome assembly GCA_948470565.1 of uncultured Clostridium sp. GTDB lineage: Bacteria > Bacillota > Clostridia > TANB77 > CAG-465 > CAG-465. Next base: position 13,256 of record CAOKPF010000057.1, on the reverse strand, counting down.
GTTGCTGGATTCATAACAAATATTTTAACAATTGCCTCAGGATTTAAGAAAGTTAGAAAAGAGAAATTAGAAAGAAATAATAAGCTAACTAAGAATTTAATAATTATCACTATATGTTTTATTGTAACATCTATTATAGGCTACATTATGACATTTAAAATATGGAATATAACACTTAAAGGATTTGCTAGTATGGCAGCGTTTTCATTTTTGTTTAATATAGGTTTCAGTTTACTATTACAGAATAAATTTAATGAAAGAAAAATGAAATTTGGTGATTATATAAAATTTATACTAGAATTTTTAAAGTATAAAGTAATAGGACAACAATTGCTTATTGGAGCAGTAATATTATTTTTAGTAAGTTTGATCTGCAACTTAGGATTAGATGATAGTTATTTTAAAGGAAGTGGATTGAATAAATTTGCATCTAATTTAGTCAATTATATAACTACTAATGTTGTCTATTATAATAATAAATATGAAAATGTTAGAGAAGGAAAAACGGCTAAAGAAATAGTACAAGAAGAAATAAGGCATATAATGAATGATTTAGCTACAGATGATAAAGAGATTGATAAATTAACTTCTTATCATATTGGAACAAATAGAACTGCTTATGAAACTGTAAGAAAATTTACAACATCATATATTACTAACAAAAAAATAATGAAACCATTTGTAGATAAATATGGCATAAGCATAGGACTAACTCATATTTCTGATGATGAAAAATATGATAATTTATTTGTAATAACATTGTATGATTACTCAGTTGGAAAAACATTATATTATAAATTTGATATAGATACAGGAGAAATAGGGGAACAATTTAAAAATAAAGAAGAAGCAGAAAAATATACAAATAATATAATAAATCTTGTTAGACAAGAAAAATAGGAGGAAGTAAAAAGTGAAAAAGAAATTTTTAATTTTAGGAGTAATAGTAATTTTTATAGTTATGTTAGTAGCTTTAACAGGATGTGGAAATGAAAAAGAAACATCTAACTCTAATAAAACAGTCGAAAATGAAGGAAGTAAACAAAGTGAAAAAATTGAATTTTTACACATAAAAAATTCTTATAGTGGGGAGTATGCTATTTTAGATTCTGGAAAAAAAGATGAAAGAACACAAGAAGAAATATACTATTATGTAGATAGTGCTGGGAAAGTAGTATATGAAAGGTCAATATACAATAGTGATGAAGAGATATTTTCTAATGGATATATAACAGTTGATCCATATAGAAGAGATGGAACATATAATGATAACATTGGTAAATCGCACATAATAGATCCTGAAGGTAAATCTATAAAGAGTGGAAAAAGTAATGTAGCTTATAGTGAGGTTAGTAAGGATGGATATGTATTAGCAGTATATGAAGAAGATGGACTATCAGGAAAAACATACAATACTAAAATAGAAAGTTTACAAGGTGATGAAATATTTTCAGTAGAAGGAAAAGCTGAATACAAATTAATTACAGGAAATGTTTTTGCAATCATATTAAAAGATGAACGCAAGGTATCAAATAAAGTTATATTAATAGATGCTAAGAGTAAAGAAAAATATGAATATGACAATAATTTGTTTACAATTTTAGATAATGTAGTTAGTGGAGAAAATTATATATATATTGATAATAAAATAATTAGAACAGACCTAAAAAAAGCTTATGATAATATGCCTGTTATGAAGCAAGATTTAAATGATAAATATTATTTAGGAGAACAAGGAATAGTTAATTTAGAAGGAAAAGTAGTATATGATTTTTCAGAAAGTGGATACTCACAAGTATATTATTATGATGGAACATATTATGTTGTAAGCAAAACAGGCTTTTTATATACAATGGATGATAATTTTAAAAGAATTGCTGAGCCAATAAAACATTCGTCTTCAGATTTAGTTCTTACAATTAATGGCATAGTTACTGTTGAAGGTGGTTGTGGAATTATTGATAAGAAGTTAAATAAAGTACAAAACATTAAATTAGATGAAGGTGAAAGTCTAAATGTGGAGATGTCAAATGAACACTTAGATCAATATATATACATAGACAAAAAGAATTCTTCTGGGAGTTTATCTTTCCCAATTAAAGCATATGATGTTCAAAATCAAAAATATATAAACTTTTATAAGTAATAAATTTGGAGCTACAAAATACGTAGCTCTATCTTTTTATAAATTTTTCCTAAAATATATACTTTTAAAAATTTTTTTGCTATAATAGTAAAAGAAAAAAAGAGAAAGGTAGGTACTTTAAAATGAAAAGTCTTGTAACCGTTGGTGCTGTAACACACACACACACTTATACTTTTAAACAACACAATTGCTAGTAATAGCAGGACTTTTAACGTACCTAAAAATAGAAGAAACTTAAACTATAATTGTATTCCACTTGCAATTATAGTCTAGGTTTCTTTTTGCTTTCAAAAATATGAAAAGGGGGGAAATATAATGTTTTTTTTAGTAGATTTGGATGATATATCAGGAGGAATACTTGGACTTATAAAAATATTTTTTATAATTGGAATTTTATCTATTCCACTAGGATTTTTAAAATGGAATGACGATAGTTTAACAATAGGTACTTTAGTTTTTGCTTTTTGTGTAGCAGCTTTTATCACAAATATTTTAACAATTGTTTCAGGATTTAAAAAAGTAAAAGAAGAGAAGTTGGGAAAAAATGAGAAACTTACAAAAAAATTAATAATAATTACTATATGTTTTATTGTTACTTCAATTATAGGTTATAATATAACATTAAAATTATGGAATATAACACTTAAAGGTTTTATGAGTATGACAGCGTTTTCAGTTTTATTCAGTATTTTTTATAGTTTGTTATTGCAGAACAAATTTAATTACGGAAAAATGAAATTTAGTGATTATATAAAATTTATCTTAGAGTTTATAAGGTATAAAGTGATAGGACAGCAATTGCTTATTGGTGCAATAGTGATATTCTTAGTTAGTTTAATTTGTATTTTGGGATTAGAGGATAGTGATTTTAAAGGTACTGGATTAACTAAATTTGCCTCTAATTTGGTTAATTATATAACTACTAATGTTTCATATTATGATAACCAATATGAAGTTGCAAGAGAAGGAAAAACAGTAAAAGAAATTGCACAAGAAGAAATAAAACATATAATGAAAGATTTAGCAACAGATGATAAAGAAATTGACCAATTAACTTCTTATTACATTGGAACAAACAGAAATGAGTTTAATACTGTTAAGAAATTTACAACAGCATATATTTCTAATAAAAAAATAATGAAGCCATTTGTAGATGAGTATGGTATTAGTATAGGATTAACTTATGTTTCTGATGATGAGAAATATGATAATTTATTTGTAATTACATTCTATGATTATTCAGTTGGAAAAACATTATATTATAAATTTGATATAAATACTGGAGAAATTGGAGAGCAATTTAAAAATAAAGATGAGGTAGATAAATATACAGATGATATTTTAAATCTTGTTAGACAAGAAAAATAGGAGGAAATAGAAAATGAAAAAGAAAATTTTAAGTTTAGGAGTAATAGCGATTCTTATTATAATGCTAGTAACTCTAACAGGATGTGAAAATAAACAAGAAGATATAAAAAACAATCTAAAAGAGTCTGAAAAAGTATTTGACAGAAGTAAATTAAAAGTAGGGGACTATGTTGAATATCAATATGATACAGCAGATAATTATATTCTCAAAGGTGATATTAGTGGATATAAACAAGGTAATACATATAAAGATCAGGAAATTAAACAAGAACAATTAAGGTTTAGAATTTATAATATTGATGAAAAAACAGGGAGAGTAGATTTAATTAGTGCAACACCTACAAGACAAAAAATAATTATAGGAGGTAGCTCAGGCTATAATAATGGAGTTTATTTTTTAAATGAAATTGCAGAAAAACAATATAGTAATGCTAGTTTAGGAATTAAAGCAAGAAGTATAAAAATTGAAGATATTGAAAATAAAATGACAGATAAAGGTAAAGAAAATATATTAAATTATATTGGTGAAAAAACTGGTATTAGGTATGGTGATGTAAAAACCTATACTGGAACATATAGCAATTACCCAACTATACTTAAAGATGAAAATGGAGTAGGAATCAATACAGAAGAAATAAAAAATAATGGACTAAGTAGAAGTCCTAATGTTCCGTTATGACTATTTTTTAAAATTTAGCCAACATTTTGTAATTTATTATCTTCATTTCCCATATTTAAAATATTGAATTTATAATATATAGTTATTTCTTTACTCTCTGATATTTCTATCTTATCTACTAAAGATACAAGCATTGTTCTTGTTATTTCTTTCATATTAACAAAATCTCTTACAAGTTTATTTATATCTATTGAAGAATCTTCTTTTTCTTCTAGTTCTTGTAACTGCTTTATTCTTTCTTCTGCTTGTTTTCTGTCTTCTATCTGCTTTGAATAAAGCCTTTTAAAATCTTCATCTTCAAATAGTCCATTGTATTTATCTTCATATAACTTGTCTATTCGCTTGTTTATATCTTTAACTTTCTTTTCTAAAATAAGAATTTCATTTTTTACATTAAACCTATCTTTGATTATCTTGTCTTTTGATGTATTTGCTATTTTAGTGTATTTTTCTTCATTTAAGAACTCTCTACATCTTTTCTTGATTTGTTCAATTACAAAGTCTGTTACTTTTTCTAGGTTGTTGCTATGTGGTGTGCATAAACCTAATTGTGTGTTACTTGCATAAGTATTGCATCTTAAATAAAAAGTTGTTTTGTTTGGGTGTTTTTGTGGTACTAGACTTAATTTTTTGCCACATTCTTTACAACATACTAACCCTTTTAATAGCCAATCATAAGATTTTGTTCTTACTCCTGTTCTGCTTTTTATCATATCTTGTACTATATTAAATGTCTCTTCATCAATTATTGGTGTGTGCATACCTTTTACAATTATTCTATCTTCTTTTGGCATTATCATTGTTTTCTTGCTTTTATAGTTTATCTTTTTTGTGTTTCCATTTGATACCCAACCCAAGTAAGTTACATTTTGTAATATTCTTTTTACTGTGTTTCTGTTCCAACCTCGCTTTATTCCATCTTTTCTTGTATGTGCATTTCCTACTATTTCTGATGGTACTAGAGTTCTTTCATCTGTTAGTATTTTTCCTATTTCTGTTGGTGTCATTCCGTTTCGTGCTAACATAAATATTCTTCTAACGATTGGTGCTATATCTTGGTCTATTACATAATGGTTATAGTCTAATGGATCTTTTTTATAGCCATAAGTTGGATATGTTGTCATTACTTTTCCTTCTTTTGCTCTTGTTTTCTTTCCATTTCTTACTTTTCTTGATGTATCTCGTAAAAACCATTCATTAAAAAATGCTTTGAATTGTACCATTTCTTCTGATGTTTCAATATGCCCTGTGTCTATGTCGTCTGTTACTGCTATAAATCTTACACCTTTTTCAATAAAAAATTCTTCTAAATAGTACGATATTTTGCTTGATAATCTCCCAAACCTTGATAAGTCTTTTACTATTATTAAATTGATTTTCTTATTTTCAATGTCCTTTATCATTCTATTAAAGTCTGGTCTGTCGAATGTTGCTCCAGAAACTCCGTCATCTGTGTAGTCATCATATACTTGTATATTGTTGTCTTTACAAAAGTTTCTTAAAAATAGTTTTTGTGTGCTGATACTTCCACTTTCTTGCTCATCTTCGTTTGTTACTATTACTTCGCCATTACCAACTTCAATATTTTCATTGGATAATCTTTCATATAACCCTGCTACATATTTTTCAGGATTTGCTATTGTTATCATAAAAACCTCTCTTTCTAATAACAATAGGTTTCCTCCTATCCAATTTATAACTGAATTATACAATTTATATAAAATTTTTTCAACTCATATTTAAAAATTTAGGCTAGTCTATATGTAAAAATATATACAAACTAGCCTTTTTACTATTTATTAATTTTTTCAATTAGAAAACTTATAAATATATCTTTCAATTTTTCTTCTAATGGCTTTGATTTTTCATCAAACACTTCTTTTATTTTATATTCTTGTTTCATCTAAATACCTATTCCTTTCCTGTGAATAGCTATTTATGGTTATTAATTCAGTTATATAAATTTATTAACCTATTGCTATTCAACATATTTTCCAAAATTCTTGATTAATAAAATCATTCTTAATACCTCTTTCTAAATTAGAGTAAAAAAATACACCTTGATTATTTCAAAGCATACAATTTAAACATATATTTTATTACTCTTTATCATATTTGGATTTACAATATTGCTAACTCTTTTAGGAACTGCATATCCAGCATTTATATTATCTTTTAATATTAAATCACTACTATTTTTATCATAATCATAAGCACTTCTATTGCAGTTTACAAATTGTAAATCATTTTCTTTCTTTTTAGTAGATAAATATTCGTTATCTCTATTTATCTGTACTAATAGTTTTTGATATTCTTGCTTTTCCTCTTTTTCCTTTTTTCTTCTGTTTTGTGCATATATTCGTTTTTGTGTTTTATTCTTTTCTTTGTTTTCTTGCCTTCTTGTTTCTTTCTCTCGAATATATCTTGAATCTTTTTGAATTATCTTTGTTATATATGGCATACCAACTTTTAGTTTCTTTGCTATTTCTGTTGGTTTTAAATGTTTTTCAAAAAATAATTCAATAATTTTCTCTTTTGTACCTTTGCTATCTAACTTGTGTTTTATTTTTCTCACCCTCTTTCTTTTTTAGATTCTCTATTCCAACAAACTACAATTTCACACCTACAAATAAAAACAAAATATACTAATCAAATTACTTTACTGTGTTGTTAATAGTCTGTTTAAAATCTTAAACACATTGTTATTACAATCATTTCTCAAAATTTAGTGAATTTTTATTCTACAGCTTTTAGCAATTAGTTTTGAAGAAAGTATTGTAATTATATTAGTATTATAGTATAATAAATATAGAATGTCAATAACAATTTATTATTTTTATTAAATTGTTTGTGATTTTAATTTTTAGAAGGGAAATAAATACGTATGGAACTACCAGAAGTAACCTTTTTTGATGATTTCTACTTTTGGTTTAATACCGAAACTAAAAAAGAATATTATGCTACATCTTTATACTTTTATAAAGCTGACTTCCATTTAGATACTGAGAATAAATTAAGAGATGTTTATTATAAAGAAACGGAAGAAACAGATAATGGTTTAAAACATCCTGCTACTTTGTATTTTCCATTTCAAGAAAAGTTTGGACTAATGCTATTAAGATTTTTAAATGCTAACTTAGCTAATTATGAAATGGCTAATAAGACTTTCTTTTATGCCTATGGTTTTGAAATATTAAGGGATTTAGATAAAGATTATAAATTTGAATTAAGTAATAATTATGGCAGTAATGAAAATTATCTAAAGGCAACTACTAAAATATTTGAAGATTTACAAGAAAACTTAATTGATTTACAACAAGAATTAATAAAAGCTGTTACCTATATCTATAACTTAAATAACAATAAAGAATTAGAAAAATATACATATACTGAACGATATGCAGTTTATTTAATAAAAAGAATGGGAAAATTACATACATACTATAAAAATGACTTTATTATGAGAGATAGTTATTCGAAGAAATATCAAGAATTTAGTAATAAAAATGAATATGACATACTAGAATCTTTGCATACTAAAAATATGTTTCTTTCAATGAGTGATACTCATAAAAGTAATGATTTATCAAGTATTTGTTATGCTATACTTGATGAGCTGTCAAAAACACCAAATTATCCAATTAAAAAATGTCAAAATTGTGGAATGTACTTTATTCCAACTTCAAAAGTAGATGAAATTTATTGCGACTATCCAAAAGAAAATTCAAAAACTTGTAGAGATTTAGGTGCTTTTCAATCTTATACTGAAAGATTAAAACAAAATAAGGCTATGGGCGAATATAGAAGAACTTATCAACAAAAATTTATGCAAGTTAGAAAAAATAAGGAAAATAAAGAACTTTCTAAAAATTTTGAAACTTGGAAAAAACAAGCTAAAGAAAAAATTAATCTTATGAAAAAAGGCAAACTTACTGAAAATGAAGTCTATGAGTGGATTCTAAAAAATAAATAATATCTATTTTTATTCTTATATTTTATTTTTTTTACTTAACAGATTAGAGGGGTAAAAGGCAATAATATATTGCCTTTTACCCCTCACTTTTATTGTAGAATGTATTTATTAGAATATAAGGAGTGTTTTTACTATGAATCGCCGTAGAGGAATTAATAATAAATTAAATGTCATATCTGAAAACTTTAAGAAGTTCCGTGCAGAAAGTGGATTTTCTCAAAAAGTTTTATGCGAAAAATTAGAATTGATTGGTCTTAATTTATATAAAGCTGATATATATGCTATTGAGCATAATAAACGTTGTGTAAAAGATTATGAATTATTAGCATTTTCAATCGTTTTTAATAGACCTGTTGCAGACTTCTACAAAGATGTTAATGATTTTAGTTAATTTTAGTTTTTGATTTTGTACTTAATTAAGTTCCGAAAACTAGTAATAGTTTTGCTATACCAACTGCTTAATTAAGTACATTTTTCTTTGATTTTGATACCATCTATTAGACCGAACTTTATATGCTAAATGCGTTTTAAAATTACATATTTCATATATTAGATTATTTATTTCTTTTAGTTTTCCTTTTTCTGTATCATCTAATTTTTCAATTAATGTATTACTTGCAATTTTTAATTTTTGTATTGCTATTTTATATTCTGTACTATCTGAATATGCATCTTCACATTTTTTTAGTTTATCATCTATATTTTTATCATATAAATTTAATGCTACAAATTCCATAGGTTCTTGAATTTGTTTTATATAATTTAAATAGATCTTCTTTCTAGCTTTTACATCTTTTTTTACTTCATCAATTGTTTCATATTTTTCAAACACATTTATTACATCTATAAATTGAGCCATCATAAATAGTTCTATGTCTTGCCTTGTAAGACTTTTATCATTGTTCATCTTTTTTCACCTCCCTCCTCAACCATTTTATTTATCATATCACTTTTTAAAATTTTCGACAATACTTTACTGTCGTTTATTTTTGTTGTATAATTAATTTGAAAAAAATTTTAAAGGAGAGTGTATTTATGAGTAAGTTATACAAAAGATATAATGAATTAAAAGCTACTAATGATAACCAATTATATTTATTTAAATCTGGTATGTTTTTTATTTTTTTAGATAATGACGCTAGATTAGTATCTAATGAACTAAATTTAAAATTAACAAGATTAAATGATAATATTGTAAAATGTGGTTTTCCTATTAATAGTTTTGAAAAGTATTCTAATCTACTAAAAGAAAGAGGATTTGAATTTTCTATTATTGATGAAAATTCTTCCATTGTTACTTCTACTTCTAATTACTTAAGTAACATAGAAATAGTAAACATAATAAACAAAATTAAAAACATGGATATAAATAAAACTTCCCCAATTCAAGCATTCAATATATTGTCTAATTTCAAAAAAATATTAGGAGATAAAAACGAATATGAAAACAAATGATGAAACAATTATTTATCAAAAGTATTTAGATTTAATTTACTATTCAAATGACTTAGTTAGAAAATATCCTAAAAGTGAACGATTTGTTTTAGTAGAAGAAATTAAATGTACTTTATATGGTGGACTTAGACTTCTAGTTTATGCATTAAAAATTTATAACAAACAAGAAAAATTAAAATACTTGAATGAATTAGATGCTTGTTTAAAACTTTTACAAGTACATATTAGAATTTCTTTTAAATATAAATACATTTCTATGCAAAATTATTCTACTTGGAGTGATAAGCTTACAGAAGTATGTAAAATGTTAGGTGGGTGGATTTCTTCATGCCTAAAAAAATAAAAAATACATTTTATAAAAATTTAACTTTTGAAAAACTATATTTAGCACATAAAAGAGCAAGAAATCATAAAACTTATAAATCTGATGTTATAGAATTTGAAATAGATTTAGAACGAAATTTAACTTTTTTGCTTAATGATATTGCTAATAATACTTATAGAGTTGGAAAATATAAAGAATTCAAAATATATGAGCCAAAAGAAAGAATTATACAAGCATTACCCTATAGAGATAGGATAGTACATCAATGGTATGTTGAAGAATTTATTAAACCCTATATATTACCTCGTTTTATAAATACTAACTTTGCTTGTTTAGAAAATAAGGGTACTCATAAAGCTGTAGAACAATTACAAAATTATATGAGAATCTTCAAACGAAATTATGGAGATTTTTGGATTTTAAAATGTGATATAAGTAAATTTTTTTATAATATTGATAAGAATATATTATTTGATATTCTATCCAAATATATTGCTGATAAGAAATTATTAGATTTTACACATCTACTTATATTTGATGGTACAGATAATATGAATAAAAAAGGAATACCAATAGGAAATTATACTTCACAATTCTTCGCCAATATTTATATGAATGAATTAGATCAGTATGTAAAACATATTTTAAAATGCAAATACTATGTTCGTTACATGGATGACTTTATAATTTTATTAAAAACGAAACAAGAATGTATTGAAATGAAGAAAAGAATAGAAAATTTTATATATTCACATTTAGAATTAAAGTTAAATGATAAGTCTAGGTATTATCCTTATTCAATGGGAGTTAACTTTTGTGGCTATCGAACTTTTACTACTCATAGATTACTTCGTGTTTCTAGCAAAACTAAAATTAAAAACAATGTTAAAAAATGGAATAAATTGTGGCACTTAAATAAACTAGATACAAAACAAGCCATCATGAGCATAAATTCTTGGCTACGGTCATTCAAGTCATTGTAATTCTTATAAGCTACAAAATAAGATTTTAAATTCTTGTGATTTTCTATATACAGAAAATGCTAGGAATCTAATTTATGAAGATTTATTAAAAGATATTTATAATATATAAAGACAGTATTTTTTCTTAATACTGTCTTTCATAATCCCGAATATTCGCCATTTTACTACTAACTCAGAAATTACTGTTTATGTGTTTATGATATAGAAACAAATCTATACCAAAAGAATTAAACTTCTTTGATACTAAATCACTCGGTGTTCTCCTTGAAGATACACCCCTCTGGACTTTTTAGACTATATAAAATATATCTAAAATGAAGTATCGAAGTGGGACTAACACCACACGGAAACTGTTGTTGCTGTTAGCATCTCCTGTGTTGTTGTTAAAAGCAAAACTACCTGCATTCGTGCCATTGTTGTAATTACCGACCACGTTTGAATACTGGGTTAGACGAGTTCACAAAGTTAGAGTAGTAACAGTTTAATCCTCAATATATATCATTTTCGCAAATTAATCACGAAAGATATAACTATATTTCATACACTCACGTATGTATTTTATAATGCTTTTGCACGGGCATTTTAATAACACTTATGTCCTAGTGCAGTCTGCCCATGCCTCTATATTTATTACAATTTTCTTATCAAGTATCAAGGAACAAAGTCACTTATGGGACTAACACCACACGGAAACTGTAGTCGCTGTAAGCAACTCCTGCGTCGCCGTCAAAAGCAAAACTACCTGCACCCGTGCCACCGTTGTAATAACCGACCACGTACGAATACTGGGTAAGACGAGAGCACAAAGTTAGAGTAGTCGCTATTCCATCCTTTCGTTTCTACTGTTGCATCTCCAATTATATATTGACTATAATCCGTATTAGATGTTCGATAATTATATAAATCTAAATATTTTTTAGCAAAATTCAAATCTGTCATTCCTTCTGGTTTTCCTTGATTTGTTATATTAAATTTTGATGTTGCATATTCTAAGTCTTTTGAACCATCTGTTGAATTTCCTTTTAACACTCCTGCTACATATTCCCAACTTCCTCCAGCCATATCATATACTCCATACACTGTTCCTGTTGTACTTGCTTTTGTTCCATCTAATCCACTTGTATTCTTCTTATTATATTCTATTACATTTGTTGGAGCTACTGTAGAACTATAAGTTGTTGACGCATCTGCACTATTTCCAACATATCCTGTATAAATATATTTTCCTGAATTATATCCATTTGGATTATTCCAGATTCTACGTTTAGTTCCATCTGTTGGCTCTTCTATACTACTTTGTGAATTAAATATTCCATATTTACTTTGGCTTAGTATCGCTACTGCTCCCCATTCTGTATTTTTCATCATATGACTGTCTACTGTTGAACCTGCTAATACCTCTCCTTCATTTGTCATGTTCCTACATACTGTAAATATACTTTTTACGCTTATTTTTTTCCAACTTTGCACTAATGGCTTTACCTGTACTTTTAATGGGTTTTTATCACTTGGCTCTCCTCCTCCATAATTACTGTCTGGAGCCTCCGTATTACTACTTGCTTCAAATTTTCCTACCCATATTCCATCTAGCTCTCCGAATCCTCCATTTCCTGCATTTGTAAAGGCTGGATGAATGGTGTAGCCTTCATCTGCTGTTTGATTCTTGCTTATAAATTTTACATCTATTTGAGAAACCGATGTACTTGTTATTTTATATTCATATCTTGGTATCCATACCCAATATGCTTCTAATCCATTATTCGTTGTTTTTATATTTGCCCATTTTCCATTTTCATAGTCATACCAATAATCTGGCTGTGTTGTTTGCGTATCATTTGGCACATATTCTGTTCCTTCTTCATTTAAATCCCATGTCACATATGTTTTTTGTGCTATTTTGTTCAAATTTGGTTTATTTGCTCCACTTTTATCTACTATTACTGGATCTTTAGGCACATCTTTTACAGTTGTTCCATTAAATATATCTGATACTTTTATTTCATGATTTCCTTTTGTTGTGGTTAATGTTTTATCTATTAATTTTTCTTCTTTTGATAATACACCATACTTTTCTAATATTCCCTTTAAAGTATCATCTGATATATTCCCATAATTTTCTGCTTGTTCACTTAATATATCAGTTTGTATTTGTTCTTTTATATCGGCTATCTCTGTTGCAATCTTTGCATCGTTTGCTCTAGTTATTAAGCCATTATCTCCCATTAGAGTCGCTATTGTTACCCCTGCTAGTATTAAAAGAATTATAATTGTAACCACAAGCGATATCAATGTTATACCTTTTGTACTTTTAATCTTATTCATCTTTT
>CAOKPF010000056.1 GCA_948470565.1 uncultured Clostridium sp. | reverse complement strand
ACTATATTTTTAGCTATTTTTTCATTACATTTCTGTAATATTTTCATTTCATTTTATTACATATATTTTTTACTACCCGTGAATAGTAACTATAGATTTTTATATAGAACCTATTAAGTTATAAAAAATAATTTATAAAATTGATTTTTTATAATTTATATGTTATAATTTAGCTAGGGGAGGTATTTCTATGGATAGAGAAATTATGAAGGATTTAATAAATTGGAAAAAATCTAAGAAAAGAAAACCATTAATAATACACGGTGCAAGACAGGTTGGAAAGACTTATATTATAAAAAAATTTGGGAAAGAAAATTATGACAATTTAATATATGTTAATTTTGAAACAAATAAAGAATTAAGTATACAAATTTCAGATATTATAGATGCAAAATATATAATAAATAAATTAGAGCTATTTTATGGTGAAAAAATCATACCAGGGAAAACATTAATATTTTTTGATGAAATTCAAGCAAATGAGAGAGCTTTAACTTCTTTAAAATACTTTTATGAAGAGGCTTCAGATTATCATATAATTGCAGCAGGCTCACTACTTGGTATTGCAATAAATAGAAAAGATTATTCATTTCCTGTGGGAAAAGTTCAAATGTTAAATATGTACCCACTGTCATTTAAAGAGTTCTTGATAGTTATAGGAAAGGGGAATTTAATTGAAGAAATTCAAAAACATTTTGAAGACAATTCTAGAATGGATAAAGATATTCATAATTTGTGTTTAAAGCTATATAGAACATATTTAGTTGTAGGTGGAATGCCAGAGGTAGTTAATACATATTTATTGGAACAAAAAGTAATTGCTACAATAGATGTTCAAGCTGAAATCCTTTTATCTTATGAGAGAGATATGACAAAATATGCAGATAATAACTTATCAAATAGAATAATATCGGCATTTGATTCAATACCTGTACAATTAGCAAAGGATAATCAAAAATTTCAATATAAGGTAATTTCAAAAGGTGGAACATCGGGGATTTTTGGGGAGGCTATATTATGGTTGAAAAATAGTGGAATGGTTGAACAGGTATATAAAGTAAATCCAGAAATGCCATTAGAAATGCATAAAGATTTAACGTCATTTAAGCTATATATGAGTGATGTTGGTTTATTTGTAAATAAAGCAGGCTATCCATTATATCAAATAGATTTAGAAATACAGCCAACAATGATTTCAATGGGACCATTAACTGAACATTATGTAGCAAATGAATTACGAGTTAATGGATATGAAACATATTATTGGGAATCAGATGGAAAAGCAAAGTTAGACTTTATAATACAGAAAAATACAGATATTATACCTATTGAAGTAAAAACGAGTATACACACTAAATCCAGAAGTTTAGATTTATATATGAAAATAAATAATCCTAAATATGGTATTAGAATATCAGAAAAGAATTTTGGATTTGAAAATAATATAAAATCAGTTCCTTTGTATGCAGTATTTTGCATATAAACAAAAAATAGTAACTATATAATAAATGTTGCTTTTTTGTGACGCTTTGTCAAACTATATCCTAAAAATTTTTTTATTATCAGATAATATTTTATGAATTTGCAAAATTATTTTTAGATATAATTAATTTGTTTTTTCATTGACACAAAAATTCATTTATGCTATACTTTGTTTGTAATGGTAACACAGTTATTAGTAATTTTAATAACTGGATTATAAATTTTAATAAAATATAAGAGGAGGAATTGATATGGAGACAAATTGTGAAAAAAGGTTTAAATGGGTAACTTTTTCTAATTGGGGTGATATACAGCAAACATTTTGTGATCATGTGGCATGTGAGTTTCTTGTATGCGAAAAGGATGTGGATAATTATGTAAAAAGAGTATTTAAATTAGTATCATATAATTTGAATATTCGGTATGATGAACTTATACCTATTTTAGAAGAGGAAAATAAAGAATTTATTAAGTCAAAATCTGATTTTTTTAGTACTTTTAAAGGAATTAAAAAGTCTTTACTGTATACTACTGGTTTTTCAAGAATGTTAAAAATTCCATATATTGAAACAAAATTATATGCTTCTAATTCCAATACTGAAAGGTTATTACTTGACTTTTCTGAGTTGACTAATGATGAACAACAGGAAGTATTAAAGCGTTTATGTATAAGATTTTAATATTTTTGTTTTTATAGCGGGGAATGTAATTAGTTCTCTGCTCCTTTTTCCCCTTCTTATATAAGTTAATTATAAAGTGAGAATAAGAACATTGTATGAAAAATTTATTAAAATGTATAATATAAAAAAGATTATTTCATAAATTTATTATAGAATGTAAAGTATATTTTAATAAAAGTACATTAAATATGAAAGTTATATTTAAAATTAAAATAACAATTAGAAAGTGACAACAAAAAAATATATATTATATTGACATAATATATATTCGATGATATAATGTACTTGTAAATATAGTAAATTAGTCATATTAGTATATGATGTATTGATTAAGGAGGAATTTATATGAGTAATTATAGTCATGATTTTGTTATTGCAAAATTTAAAGAAATTTTACCATTTGTACGAGAAACTATTGAAAAGGATAAAAAAATTAGAAATATGAAACGGAAAATAAATAATTTACAAAATGAGAGTGAAAAAATCAATGAACTCTTAGATAATATAAGAAAAGTAAGTGACGCATTACCATGTTATGGATTACAGACAAATTTGGATATTCAGAAATCGGAGTTGTCAGAAAGATATGATGAAATCTGTATTGAACTTAATAATAGAGAAGATTGTCTTGATGTATTGGAAAGTGAGTTTGAAACTGATATGTTATATATTTCTTCTGTAGTATATTTCATTTATAAATGTTATGAAACAGTAGATATTATTGATTTTGAGGAAGAATATTTAAAATATTATCAAAAAGAATGTCTGTATATTTGTTTTTCAAAAGAGAAAATAGGAGTGAATATTTTGGAGAGAATATCAACCGAATTGTGGGCGAAAATTGAAGAATTATTGTATAAAAAATATGAGGTTAAGATTGTAGAACAACTAATGGGTCCTATTTACAAAGAATTGAATATTTACAGAGATTGGCAGACAAAATTTGACTATTCACTTAGTACACAAAATTATTTTAAAGCTTTGGAATAATTACAAAATTTAGTTAGAAAATATAGCAGGAAACATATATTGTTTTTTGCTATATTTTTTGCTATATATATTGAAATATATTTATGAACTTATACATTATCTAATGAAATAATAAGAAGGTAGATGTAAAAAAATTGAATGAAATTCCTTAAATTTATGTTTGACAAATTAGGAAAAATATGTTAGAATTATGTAGAAATTAGTCATTAGACAGTATAAATGACTTTAGCAACACTTGAAAATTGGTGTTGTGTTTTTTGTGCGAAAGGAATGGTGAAAGAGTGAAAAATGAAGAAAATATTTTAGGACATGAGAAAATATCAAAGTTAATGATCAAATTTTCTATTCCGTGTATAATATCTTTGCTTGTAAACTCATTATACAATATTGTTGATCAAATATTTATAGGTTGGGGAGTTGGATATTTAGGGAATGGTGCTACAAATGTTGTTTTTCCAATTACAATGATTTGCTTAGCGTTTTCATTAATGTTTGGTGATGGTGCTTCAGCCTACTTAAGTTTGAAGCTAGGTGAGAATAAAAGGGAGGATGCTAGTAGAGGTGTTGCTAATGGTATAACTTTATCTAGTATTGTTGCTATATTATTATGCTTAATATCAATTATATTTTTACCTCAGTTATTAAATTTATTTGGCTGTACTGATGTTTTAAGGGAATATGCTTTAAGTTATGGATATATTATTGTTATTGGTATACCTTTTATGATGATAGGTACTACACTAAATTCTATAATAAGGGCAGATGGGAACCCTAAATATTCTATGTTATCTATGGTTTTAGGTGCAATTTTGAATATAATTTTAGATCCAATATTTATATTTGCATTAAAAATGGGAGTTGAAGGAGCCGCAATAGCAACAATTCTTAGTCAGTTACTTACATTCATACTTAATATTATGTATATAAGAAAATTTAAATCTATTAGTGTTAGAAAAGATAAATTCAAATTAAGTGGAAATGTTGCAACTAAAGTTTCAACACTAGGAATTAGTAGTTTTATTACACAAATGAGTTTTGTATTTGTAATGGCAGTAGAAAATAATTTATTAGCAAAATATGGTGCTAATTCTGATTTTGGTTCTGAGATACCAATAACGGTACTTGGTATTGTTATGAAAATAAGTCAAATATTAAATAGTATAATTATTGGAATTGCTGTTGGTGCACAACCTATATTTGGATTTAACTATGGTGCTGGTAGACATGATAGAGTAAAGGAAACTTTAAAGATTGTTTTGGGACTTAGTGTGGTTATAAGTTGTATTGCATTTATATTGTTTCAAACTATACCAGACAAGCTTATATCCATATTTGGTAGTGGTGATGAACTATATATGCAATTTGCATGTTTAGCTTTTAGAATATATTTAATGTTATGTATATTTAATGGAGTACAGATACCATCAGGGATATTTTTCCAAGCAATTGGAAAAAGTTTAAAAAGTGCAATTTTATCGTTGTCAAGACAAATTGTATTATTAATTCCTGCAATGATAATTCTTAGTAGTATGTTTGGCATAAATGGAGTATTATATTCAGGTCCAGTTGCAGATGGAATAGCTTTTGTAATGGCGGTAACATTACTTTTTTATGAGATAAGACATTTTAAAGATGATTCACATACATATAAAGAAGAGGTACAAGTTGAAAATAAAGTAAAAGAGAATAATACAACAAGACATGTAGTAATTACAATTTCAAGAGAATATGGTTCTGGTGGAAGGTATGTAGGTAAGTTAATTGCAGACAGACTAGGAATAAAATTATATGATAAAGAATTTATTACGAAAATTGCAGAAGAGACTGGACTTTCTGAAGAATATATTGAAAATAATGAACAAAAAAGAGATATATTAGCAGGACTTAATAATGGTTATTACTCTACAATGAGCAATGCAGATGAATTATTTATAAAAGAAGCTACTCTAATTAAAGAGGTGGCTGATAAAGAATCATGTGTAATTATAGGAAGATGTGCAGATTTTATCTTAAAGGATAGAAAAGATGTATTCAAAGTATTTGTATATAGTAATATGGAAAACAAGATAAAAAGAGCAACACAGATTTATGGCTTAGATAAGGAACATGCTAAAAAGGAAATTAAAAGAATTAATAAGCTTAGAGAAAATCATTATAAATACTACACAGAAAGAGAATGGAATGATTATCAAAATTATGATATGTGTATTAATAGTGATATATTGGGAGTTGAAAAATCAGCTGAATTAATTTGTAAAGCAATAAATATTTAAGAATATAGCTAGATATAGTATGTTAAAATTACATATTAATTCTAGCTATTTTTTATATAATATGAAAAAAAGAATGAAGCTGAGGAAAAGTCACAAAGCTTCATTATTATATATTAATTATGTACAATTTTTACAAACTTATTCTTACCAAATTGTATAACCTTACCATTTACTATTTCAATTTTGCTATTTATATCAGTTTGCAAAATTGAGTTAATTTTAATACCATTACCCAAAATCATTCTTTTTGCTTCTGATTTTGAGTTTGCAAATCCAATTTTTTGTAGTAAATCGCATATACTTATACTATCTTCATTTATTTTAAATTCTGCTATATTATCTGGAATATTACCATTAGCAATTTGTAAATATCTATTTTTTACATTTTCAAACGTATTTATATCATCATACATTTTTATTAGTTCTTTTGCATATATCATGTGTGCTTCTCTTATATCACCATTCATTATGTTATTAATTTCATCAGATGATATATCAGTAGTAAGTTCAAAATATTGTTTTAACAAATTATCTGGAATTTTCATACTTTTCTCAAATTTTTCAAATGGGCTATCAGTTAAACCTATGTAGTTATTTAAAGATTTACTCATTTTTTCTTTTCCGTCTAATCCTACAAGTAATGGAAATGTTATTACAACTTGGCAATCTTTTCCATAGTCTTTTTGTAATTGCCTTCCAACTAAAAGGTTAAATGTTTGATCTGTACCACCAATTTCTATATCAGCATTTAGTTCAACTGAATCATAGCCCTGCATTAATGGGTATAATAATTCGTGTATAGATATGGGAGTATTATTTTCAAATCTTTTTTTAAAGTCGTCTCTTTCTAGAAGTCTTGCAATAGTGTATTTGCTTGATAATTTTATAATATCCTCAAAGTTCATTTTACTAAACCACTTTGAATTAAATTCTATTTTTGTTTTATCTTTGTCAAGAATTTTAGTTATCTGTTCGAAATAAGTCTTGGCAGAATCTCTAGTTTGTTCAAACGTTAATGCTGGTCTAGTTTTATTTTTTCCTGATGGGTCACCTATCATTGCTGTGAAATCACCAATTAAAAATATTATTTCATGTCCCATGTTTTGAAATTCTTTTAATATTCTAAGTGGAACACTGTGTCCAATATGTAAATCTGGACGTGATGGATCTGCTCCAAATTTTATTTTTAACTTTTTACCACTATTTATTTTATTTACAAATTCTTCTTCTGATATTATTTGTATAGCTTTTCTTTTTATTATTTCTAACTCATTCATTTTTTTCCTCCATTATATTTTTATGTGTTAAATGAGTTATAGCAGAACCCTTGGTTTATAATTAAACTGTGGGTCATAGCAACACCTCCTAAATGAATAATCTTTATATGATTATGTAATTAATATAATTATACAATTTATTAAGATAAGTGTCAAGTTAAATAATAAATTATATAAAAAGAGTTGACATAAATTTAAATTATGATATAATATATAAAAATAAAATTTTTAGACGATTGTCAAGGAGGAAAAAATTATGCAAAGAGTAAAATGTAGTGAAATTAGTATATGCAGTATTGTTGTTCTTGAAGAAAGTAAATTAAAAGTTTATATGGTTAAAGAAGATGGAACAATTGATATATTGATAATTGAAAAAAATGTTAAGAAATTTTTGGATTTTTTAGGGCTTTCTCAATATAAATTCAACAATTTCAAGGAGGAATTGATTAATCCTTCAGTAAATTGTGAGTTAGTATCATGTATAATGCAGGATAATTTAAATAGCTACACAGACTTTGCAATAATTAAGGAAGATAAGGCATATATGTTAGAAGGGGGGAATATATGTCAAAAGCCCTATGTAGAAAAGGCAGTAAAAGAATTAATAAAGAGCGAATTAGAGGCAGAAATAGTTAATTTGAATGAATTAATTCAAAAATATAATCAGGACATTAAAGATACTGAGAAATTTTGTTTATAAATATAATAAAAGTTTGAAATAGATAGAATGATTATATACATTCCACTTTTTCATGTACTTTTTTATTATAGAAAAGTAAAATGCTAGAATTTAGATTATTTAAACATTTATGATGTAATTAACCTTTAAATAACAATTAAAATCTTTTATCAATTGCAGTGGAGGAAGAAATATGGAGAAGTCAAAAAAAGAATTAGTAGAAAATCTTTGTGATAAATATAAAAAAAATCGTGAAGAATATAATGAATTGTGTAATCAAATTTCTGAATTAATATGTACAGATTTTGATGAAGAATTAAAGCCAATTGTTGTTAATAAAATTGGCCTTTCCGCATTTTATTCATCTTTGAATTTGGATAAGGCATTTGGAGTGAAAGTAAGAAAGGCAAGAGAAAAGAAAGGAATGAGTACATACAAAGTTGCTAATGAAATTTCAATTTATGAAAATTCTTTGCGTACAATTGAAGCTGTCGGAGGTAAACTAAATAATGAAATAAAAAAGAAATTATGCCAAGTACTTGATATAGACTAAATATTTGGCGTTTTGCAAAGAGGGGCTGTAAAAAAACTAAAAAATCATTGAATTTACATATGTATTTTCAATGATTTTTATTATTATAATTTACAATAATATGACTTTTTTTACAGCCCCTTTTTTCGATTATATATAAAATTATATATATTTTTTTGATGTTAATTTAAGAATTTGTAATATTATGTTGTAATTAGAAACATACTATATTTAATGTAAATTTATTCAATAAAATTTATAAAAAGTTATAATTATAATCACATTATGGTATTATTTGATACACATTTTAGATGTATAAATGAGATATTTATATGTATCAGAAAATATGTAAATAACTAACTCACAAGCAAATATAAAGTTTAATGGTAAAACTATAAATTTAGGTATATTTGAATAACCATATTTACAATTTAGGTCAGACTAAAAAAGTTAAATAGATATGTTTAGTAAAAATAAAATGGTTCTGCATAAAAACGTAAAAATTGGTAATATTGTGGTAGAAAAAAGTCTGGAGGAAATGTAGTAAAAATTTTTTTATGTAATTTATTATGACTTTATCAAAGATTTAACTGAATATATAAAAGAAAAGCTTAAAGAAAGGGTTTTGTTCAGAATAAAAATTTAGGTATGATAAATCTGATGTCAAATATGTAATATTAATAGAAATTAATAAAATAGTAAGATTAAAGCCATTTTGTATTAATAAAAAGAGTATGTAAGATTAGATTGTACTTAGAAAAAATAAAAGTTTTGTCTAAATATAATAAATTTGTAAATATGTATTTACAAATCATATTTATTGTGTTAAAATCTAGGTAGATAGAGAACAGTTTATATGAAAATCTACAAGCATATTGAACGGGAATCAGGAATATCATAACTTGTGTTGAATGCTCTTTTATTAGAGAATCCTAATAGTTATGACAAGATGCCCACCTTTAACAAAAGGGTTTTATCATCATACTGTTTCTCTATCTTTTTTTGTTACATTTTTGTTACAATTTTTGTTCTTTTGTTAAAATCTAGTGAAAAATGACAAAATTTTATGGACAAAACTTTCGATTTATGGTATTATTTAATAGAATAATTGTTATGATGTATGAAAGGAATTTATATGGTAGAATTTATTAATGTAACAAAAAAATATGACCATAGTGTTAATGCTTTAGAGAATATAAATGTGAATATTGATAATGGAGAATTTGTATTTTTAGTTGGACCATCAGGTTCTGGCAAATCTACATTTTTGAAGTTGATGATAAAAGAAGAAGAGGTTACTACTGGAAAAATAATTGTAAATAGTAGAGATTTATCACGTATGAAACCTAAAGAAGTACCATATCTTAGAAGAAAAATTGGTTTTGTATTTCAAGATTTTAGATTATTATATGATAGGACTGTAGAGGAAAATATAGAATTTGCATTAAGAGTTATAGAGTTTTCAGAAAAAGAAATTAGAAGTCAAATAAAAAGTGTACTAGAATTAGTTGGACTTACAGGAAAGGAAAAATTTTTTCCTAATCAATTATCAGGTGGTGAACAACAAAGAGTTTCTTTAGCTAGAGCCCTATCAACAAAGCCACCAATTATAATTGCTGATGAACCAACAGGAAATCTTGATCCTTCAACAGCAGATGAAATTTTTAATACATTACTGGAAATAAATTCAAGGGGAACTACTATATTAGTTGTAACTCATGCAAAAGAAATTGTGAATAATCTTAACAAAAGAGTTATTGCTTTAGATCATGGAAAAATAGTAAAAGATCAAAAAGGGGGTTATTAGAGTATGACTACACAAACATATCTAATAAAAGAAGGATATGAAAATTTAAGAAAGCATGGATCTAAAACTCTTTCAACTATGTTAATAATATGTGCTACAATGCTTGTTATTGGAATATTTATTTTATTATTTCAAAATGTAAATAGAAATGTTGAAATTGTAAAAATAGAACAAGGTTTACAAGCATTTATAGAAGATACAGCAACTGATGAGGATATAGAATATATGAAGGATGAAATATTAAATATATCTGGTGTAGATTCGGTAAATTATTTAAATAAACAACAAGCATATGATGACGCAAAATCTGCTTTTGAGGGAATGGAATATTTTTTAGATGGACTAGAAAATGTTAATGTATTTCCAGCATCATTTGTGGTGAAATTTTCTAATATAGAACTGAGTGAGAGTGTTAAAAAATCTGTTGAAGAAATAGAAGGGATAAGTAAAATAAAATATAATTCTGATACAATAGAGGCAGTTATTTCTATTTCAAGAATTGCAAATGTATTTTTGTTAGGTATTGGAGCAGTTTTACTTGTAGTTAGTATATTTATAATTTCTAATACTATAAAACTTGCTGTATATTCTAATAAAAGAGAAGTATTTATAATGAGATATATTGGAGCTACTAATAAATTTATAAGAAAGCCATTTATAGTGGAAGGCGCAATAATGGGACTTGTGTCAGCTATTATATCATTTATTATTATTTCTTTAGTATATGTTGTAATTTATGCAAGACTTCCACAATTTGGTTCTTCTCTTGGAGTATTTGGATTTTTACCATATTCTAAACTTTGGTATCAAGTACTTGCAACATATGTAATTTTAGGATTATTTATAGGAACTTTCGGTAGTTCGATATCTTTAAAGAAATATTTGAAAGTGTAGGTGATTGTTTTGAAAAAAAGGAATCATTTAAAAATAGTTTTTGTATTTGTTATTTTTGTTACACTTATTATGTTGAACCAGAATATATTTGCTGCTGATGTTGAAAAATACCAAAAAGAGTTGGAAGATATAAAAAGGCAGATGAGGGAAAATGATAGTAAACTTTCTGGTGTTGAAAAAGAGATAAATCAGTATATGTATGAATTAACAGATTTGGATAGTAAAATGATGACATATAGTGCACAACTTGCAGAGTTACAAGGTAAAGTTGATCAGGTAAATTCAAAAATTTCAAATCTTGAAGCATCTCTTCAAAACTCAGCACAATCATATAATACTGCTGAAGATATGTATCATGCTAGACTTAGAGTAATTTATGAAAATGGAATTCCTAGTATAATTGATATATTATTTGCCTCTAAGGGAATTGCAGATTTCTTTTCAAGACTTAATATATATAATAGCATTTTGGAATATGATAAATCATTAGTAGGAAACATACAAAATCAAAAGGAATATATAGATTATATAAAAAATGATATAGAAGTTCAAAAATTGCAGTTAGAGCAATTGACTTATGATACTAAAAAGTCAACAGAGGCACTTGAAAATACTATATCAGCTAAGGAAGCAAAAAGAAAAGAATTAGAAAATTCAAAGTCTAACTTAGAAGAAATGCAAAAAAAACTTAGTGCTCAAAAAGAACAAGCTGATAAAAAAGTGGAAGAAGAATTGCAGAAAGCTTATGAGGAAGCTTTAAGGAAAAAGCAACAACAACAGGCTGCTGCTAATGGTGGTAATTCAAATATAATTGTTTCTGATGGCTCATTCGTATGGCCTGTTGCAGGATATTATATAATTACAACAAGATTTAATACTACATATGATCCGTTTAATTCAGGAAATAATTATATGCATTATGGTTGCGATATAGCAGGTTCTGGTATATTAAATAAGCCAATTGTGGCTATGGCATCTGGTACTGCACAGGTTCCACCATTTATGCAAAGTGGATATGGTAATTATGTAATTGTAACTCATGATCCAGATGCAGATGGAAATATTTATACATCATTATATGGGCATATGAGTTCAGTTGCTATAGCAAGTGGAACATATGTAAAACAAGGGCAAGTATTAGGCTATGTTGGAAGTACAGGTTGGTCTAGTGGACCTCATTTACATTTCCAAGTATATAGAAATGGTACTACGAAGGCAAAATTAATTGATCCGTTGTCTTTGTATCCATCATTAAAATTTGATTATAGATAGGAGTTATTTATGAAAGAAAAATATGAAAAATGGATTTCTGAATTTTTGGAAGCTTGGAAAGTACTTGATTATGATAGAGTTTTAGAAACTTTAGATGAAAATGTTGAATATTATGAAAATCCAATTGATAAACCTTGCAAAAGTTTTGAAGATGTAATTATTTTATGGAATGTGATTGCAGATAATCAAAAGGATATTGATTACAAGTTTAATATATTGCTTTATGATGAAAATACTTGCATTGTAAATTGGCAAATGACTAGAACAATGGTAAATAATAATGTAAAGCAAGAAATTGATGGTATATTTCAAATTGCATTAAATGAGGCAGGAAAATGTACATATTTTAAACAGTGGAGATATACAAAATAATATTAATAAATTTATCTTAGGAAGATGGCATATCTGTAGTTCATCTTCCTTTTTTCTTAATGAATAATGATATGATAAAATAAAGTATTACTAAGGAAAATAATTGTTAATTATTAAATGGGTGATAGAATATGGAAGAAAAATTGGAAAAAAATATAAAAAATAAAATTCTTGAAAATAAGGAGTGGCAGGAGCTAGTTTGCAATATTATAAAGTTTATTCCTGAAACTCAATATAAAAGAGTTAATTATTTATTAAATGAAGATAATTTTACAGAAAATTTAGATGTGAAGGAAATAATAGGAATTATTGAAACAGTTAAGATTAATGCAGAAAATGGAGTATATTGTGATAATTTATATTATGATCATAGTTTTGGTGATGTAGTTGTAGAAGGAGATGAGTCATGGCTTGATGAGATAGATAAAGTTTTAAATGGAGCAAAGAAGCTTTTTAAGCAAAAAAAATATGAGCAGGTAATAGAGATATATGAAAATGTACTTGGCATTATAGATGGAAAATATGAGGATTACTATAACTTGTTACCATGTTATTACAATGTAGGAGATAATTTAAAAAGTAATTTAAAAGAACATTATATGAAATACTTAGAGGCAGTCTATCATTGTGAGAAGATAAATAAGGTAGAACGATTTGCCAATATCTTTGCTACTTACGTTTCGGTGTATAATAATGAGGATATAATACACGACTTTTGTAATAAATATGAAGATTTTAGTGAAAATATGTCAATTCCAATTGCAAAAGAATTAGAAAAAGTGCGAGGAAATAATGTAATTATAGATAGTATTAAATTTAAACTTTTAATTGAAAAAAATGGTATACAATCAGTTATGGAATTTTTAATAGATGGTATAGATCAAAATATGATAGTATATAAATTTTTATGTAATTACTTGTTTGGAAGAGGAAAATATGAAGAGTTATTAGAGTGCTTATATACATTAGAAAATACTACGATACAAACTAATAATAAGAAGAAAATTTACATGGAAATAATTGGAACCGCCGAGGCTATGCAAAATAATGAAGTTCGAGTTCAATATTTAAGTAAATTAAATAAAATAGAGCCATCATTAGAAAATACAATTGAAATATGTAAGCAACTTTTAATAGAGGACAAGGTAAAAATGTTAGAGGAGTTAAATGCAAATTTTATAGTGAATAAGGAAAATGAAATTGAAAAGCTCTTACTAGAATTGACACTTGGTAGAATCGACAGAGTTTATGAGTCATATCAAAAAATGGATAAATACAAAAAGGAGAGTATTGAATATCTTATTACTTTATATATGTTAAAATTTGGAAGTAATGAAATGAAAGAAAAGAGACTTTTAACGTGTAATCTAAAAAATGAAATTAGTAATATTTATAATAGAAGCAACTCACTAGATTCAGAGGAAATTATGAATATTATGGCGTATACAAAGAATAATAATATACCAAATGAATTTGTAAAAGAAATAGAAATTGACTTTGCTGATATGATTGAAAGAGTTACAAAAACAGTTTTAACACATCAAAGGCGAGAAGAATATATGAAAATCGCAACCTATTTTGCAATATTAATGGAGCATTTTTATCAGGAAAACAGGGAAAGTGAGGCTATTGAGTTGCTCAGAAAAAATAGGATAAAATACAAAAAATATAGCTTATACTACAAATATATAAATAAAAAAATGAACGAGAGTAGTGCAAAATTTTACAATAGATATTAAATGAAAATAGAAATTTTAGTAGTAAAATATAAATGTTTCTTCTAAAAGTACATGACAAATAGAATTATATAGTATAATAGATATATAGATATTAAGAGCATAAAGAGGATAAAATATAGAATAACAAATCGAATTATTAGATGAAAGTTTTGTAATATTCAAAAAAGAAAATTTCGGTAAAGAAATTCATATTTTGTAAGAGAAAATTAGAATTTAGTAATGAATTAATAGAAGAAAAAAGTGTATAGGAAAAATTAATAAAAGAGATGATAAATGGAAAATGCTAACTAAATTATCACAATTATGATAAACGTTACGTATTTTTCGTAAGAGACATTTTTATATTGGTAATAATAGTACAGAATAATATGAAACGCAACACCAATTAAGGTATTGCGTTTTCTATGAAATAATTTTTATGAAGTATTACTATTTTATAGTCTTTTTTGGAATTCTGTTGGTAAAAAACAACTTTTTCCTTTAATACCAAAATAAGAATTTTTCAAAGTATCTGCTCCATCCTGATATTCCATTTTCAATCTTTTTAGGGACGTTCCATAAATAAATGTTACAATTTTTATGTAAAGTTTCTAACT
>CAOKPF010000055.1 GCA_948470565.1 uncultured Clostridium sp. | reverse complement strand
TTTTTGTATATCTTATTTCGATAAATGTTGTACTTTTTATCTTGCTAATCTACAAATATCCTATATCTATATTTTGTTGTCCATACCATATGGTACTCTATGTCATATTGTGTATGACTTCCATGTTTCATTTCTACTCACACTCCATAACAATTATACCACATGACAATTAAATTGTCTCCTAGTTCTAAAGAATTTCTGCACTTAAAGTGCAGGGCTTCATACCAAGGACTAGCAAAGTAAATTTATTTCAATTTCTATACGTTACAAGTATATTCTAAATTTTTATACAAACAAAAAACGCACCAAAATATAAATTAATAAATTTAATATTTTAGAGCGTAAACAAAATTAGCGTGCTATAAAAAACTGTACTTTTTTAATATCTTCCTTTCTAAACTCCCAGAAGGTTGCCTGTATATCCTCTTCACAATCTTCCTCTTTTGCAACTAATACCTTATCCCAACTTTTGATTTTTTCTTCCTGCTTTTTATCTTCTGGTAATTTTTCGAATTTCTCCCATTCTACATCATCATCAGAAAGATAACTGTTCATCATAATAACATTCCAACTATCAAACTTAGACAAAAAAACTTTATCATCTGGTATTTCAAGTTCAATGCAAACGCATTGTTCCCCTCTTGTAGCATAACCAGCTCTACGAAGATCTGGTTTTTTTCTTTTTCCAGCATTAGTATACCAAGCCCATACTGGATATTTAACTGTACCTTTGCCAACTTTTTGTTCCATCTTTTGTATGAGCCAATCATAAGCATTTTTTACATTTTCATCTTCCAAAAGTTCTGAAAGGTTTTCATCACAAGTATAGAAACCCTCCTTTAATATATTTTTATAGACATCAACTGGTTTTATTGTCCATAACTTCATAGTTTTCTCCTCCTTAAAATATATTAATATTTATAACAAATCATCATACTCTTTACATAAAATTATACCATATTATAGTAAATTTTGCAATACTTACTGTCTTTCTATTTAAGCCTTTTTAATAAACTTATTATTTTCATGCTAAAATATAAAAAATGAATAATTAAATAATTCTATATTGCAATAA
Organism: uncultured Clostridium sp.; assembly: GCA_948470565.1. GTDB lineage: Bacteria > Bacillota > Clostridia > TANB77 > CAG-465 > CAG-465. Next base: position 13,533 of record CAOKPF010000055.1, on the reverse strand, counting down.
ACATAAAAAACAATAAAAATATATAAAAATCACAAATAGCAATAAATATAGTGATTTTTGTCATTGAAACTATAAATTATGACCTTAATCTATTATTTTCTGCAAAAATGTCCTTTCTTATTGACATAATTCAAATATTGTGATATAATTTAATTATAAGTTATATAAATTTAAAAAATAATTTTTTTGAAAAGGAGAATAATTATGATAGCAAAGAAATACAACCGTTCTTCTCACAAAAGATCTTGCGATTATGAAATCACAGAGTATGCAAATGAAAATAATTTAGTTCAGAAAAAGAAAACAGAAGATTACGAAAGAGGGTATTATCAAGGATTCGAAGCTGGATATTGTAACAATGCAAAAGAAATTGGATTCTTTGAATCCATTGACTTCTATTCTGGTTATAACGTAGGCTATCAAGAAGGAGTTGAGTTAGCAAAGTACGATGATCTCTGCGATCTCTGCGAATATGCTTAACTTGATAGCTTTCATTAAAAAATGTGCAATTTTGTTTATAAATAATTTACAAAATTGTACATTTTTTGTATTTCTTGTGAATATAAAAAGGTCAAAAAGATACCTATAAATAAGTATCTTATCACCTAATATTGCATTGGCATTATTATTGCACATATTATATATGCAAGTATTCCCGAACCACCTAAACAACAAAATAATACCCACGCTAACCTTATTATAGTAGGATCAATAATAAACTTCCCCGGGGCAAGCCCTCAAACATCTAGAAAAGATGTTTGCCTCTCTTCGAGAGCGGGGTATTCGCCCCAGCAAACAAAACTTCGTAATGTTTGCCTAGTTTGTTACGACGCAAGCGTCGGGGAATTAAACCCGAAGAGATTAAAATATTCTCCTATTCCACCACATACACCCCATATCATTCTATTAGTATTAGATTTATACAATCTTTTATCCATAAAACCCATCTCCTTATCTTTTAAATAATTTTCTTACTGGTATCTCTATAAGCATTTCTAACTTCCTAATATATCTTAATACCTCTAATATTACTAATCCTACTTTTCCTACATTATTATATGTTTTATGATAATATTTCTTGCTATCAAATAATATATCCACTTTTTTAAATGCAGACATTAATTTACCTATACACTGACTATCATAATGAATAAATGATATATAATTTAAACTACATATATCATATCCTGCCTCTTTAATTTTATCAGCAATAATATCCTCTTCAAAAAACAAAAATGTATTTTCATCAAAATAACCTATTTGTTTAAATATATCATGTTTAACTACAAAAAATGATCCTGCTATAGCATGAACTTTGAGAACTTTTGTGTTAAAATCATTTTTTGAATATTTACCTTTTTTAAATAATGGATAAAAAAGTATTTCAGTAATTCTAGTTGAATTTGCAATATCTACTAAAAAATCTCTTCTTTTCCAACAACTTCTTCTACTAGTTCCATTTATATATTTCATTCTAGGAGCAACAATAGCAACATTTTCATTTTTACTTAGTAGATTTATACACTCTTTTATACTATTTTCTTCAACACTAACATCTGGATTTGATATTATTACATATTCATATTTATTTGGATATTTTTCATCTAAATATTTAAGTCCAAAATTATTTCCATAAGCATATCCTCCATTTTGAGCTGCAAATATAACATCAATTTTGTCATCATTAATTTTTTTTAAATTTTCAGTATTACCATCACTTGAGTTATTATCAACTACTACAATTTTATCAATTATATTGTACTCTTTTATAGCTTCAACATACTTTTTTGTATTATTATAATCATTATAATTTAAAACAATAATAGCAGTTTTCAATTAATTCACTCCTTACTAAACTAGCCCAAAAACTATATATATATTATACATAAAAATTGTATAAAAATCAATACGTAATAAATAATTTTAATATTTTACTCAAATCAATACTAGTTTTACAAAATTTTCTCATACTATTAATATACATTTATATTCTACAAAATTGTATATAATTTGTATAACTTACTAAATAAACTAAATTCTAGTACAATTACAATTATTAGTATTGAAATTTAAAAAATTTGCCACTAACTATTGAAATAAGTTATATTTTATGATAGATTATATAATAAAATATGGGGGAATATATATGAAACTTGAAAAAACAATACCAAAAGATAATGAAAAAGAAAACGATATTGTGTTCTCTAAAGAGGAAAAATTTATTCATTTAGATAAACTATCAAATAGACCAAAATCTATAGATATTGCTGTAATAGGTAGAGATACATCATCTAAAGTTACAGATAAGGCTCTAGCTATAAGTTCAGAGCGTGTTTTTGATAAATCTGCTCTTCCAATTACTTTAAAATACTATGATAATGAGCATAACCTTCAAGAAATGATAATAGGTACTTTAAATAAAAGTGTAGGTCAAAAAGGTTTTGAACACGTCTTAAAAAAACTAAGTAATATAAATAAATCTATTCAAAATATATTAAAACAGCAGGAAGACTATGAAAATGTATTAATAAAGGCTGAAAAACGAAACAGTGCAAAACTAAATATTATGAGAAATTATCTTAATATAAGTAGAACACTATTCAATCCTCAAGATCTTAACGATAAACGAGGTATTTTACCTCAAGATAGGGGGTTAGAGGATCAAATTCTTTTTACTGAAGAGGGATATAAATTTGCACGTGGTTTTTATTCAACAAACGAAAATAGCAAAAATAAAACATATATGACATCTGCTTCGCCAGAATTTATTTCTAGAAAGACTGTTGATAAAAGAGTAAATGGCGATAATATTGAATTTGTTTCATATGCTAACCCTGATAAAAAATCAAACGAAAATATAGAACTATTTAAGACATACAAAGAATGGGAAAAAATACTTGATGAAAGAAAATACTCTAAAGATTTTAGAACTCAATTAAAAGATAGTGTAAATAGTGCTTCTGAAATAAATAAAAATCAAGAAGAACGTGAAACAAATCAAAAAACTGAACAAACAAAAGAAAAATCTAATTATATGGAAAAAGACTGATTTTTAGATAAAAAAATATAACACTGATATAGTACTACCTAGTAGTATTTATATTAGTGCTATATTTTTTTATTTAACAAAACTAATTAGTATATATACTACTAGTATAATAAATGATACAAGTACTAATGTAGTACATATAGATGTAATTTTTGCAATTGCTTTTGCCACAATTTCTAATGAGTTGCGCGATTTTTTCTTACTAACTATATCATATATAATACTTATAATACAGAAAAGAATAGTTGCCAAAAATGAATAAAACGCAAATATTATAATTTCATTTGTTATTGCAACAAACACTTCAATTACAGTTGTAATATCTAGTATTGATACAATTATAAAACTTAAAATGTACAAAAAAGCAATCATATTTTTCACTCCTTATTAAATATTAATTTAAATAATTATCCTTAATGCTTAATTAACAAAAAGAAAATTTCATGTAGTCGTGATTATATCATTTTTCATAACTCATGTCAATACGCTTTTTATATCAAAATTATTTTTTATACATAAAACTTGAATGAAAAAGTAATCTCACTAAAAAATAAAATAAATTATATTTTAATTTTTATACAATAATATTTTAATATAAAAATTCACCAGTAGAAAATAACTTTCTACTGGCTTTTCTATTTAAGCTATCTATTCATTGAATAGAGCATTTTATCAGCAGCATCTCCAAAAATTGATGCTACTTGAGATAACTTTTCAACATCATTTCCAAAAATGGCTGCCGATTCACAAATCCGACTTGCACTAGTTTCAAATCTTTCAAGTGCACCTGTATAGTAAATATTAATACATTTATTTAAAGCTTCTGTATGTCTATTAAGTGCCTCAGTATGCTTTTCCAATGCTTCAATCAAATCCTTATTATTATCCATAATATTTCCTCCTTAAAATAATTATTTCTGATTTAATACACCTACATTTACATTATATCACAAAAAATATTATGTCAAGCACTTTGTAATATTCTGCAATATTATTCAATATTTTAGTAATTTTTACACATCGAATATTAATATTTTTCAAAACTTTCAAACATTTACAAATTCATTCCTTTTGATTTTTCTTTACTTAATACTTTAACTATATAATTGCTTCTTATTCTTAACTACTTGATACTGTTTTTTTACAAAATATTAATAAATCTTCAGGTATATGTCAATTTTTTGTACATAAAACCACGATTTGCTATTGCGTTAACAACCAATACACATCTTGTAACTTTAACAATAAACTTAGAAATACCCTTATACCACAAAAAAAGCTAGCAACCACATTAGTTGTTAGCCTCTACTTCAATTTTTTCTATATTTTCTTCTTCTTTTGCCTCTTCTATTATTTCATCATTTTTTACATCCTTATTTTCACTTACTTTAGAAGTTTCATTAATCTCCTCACTATTTTCTATTACTTCTGACTTTTCATTTTTTTCAAGTTTTTCTACTTTCTCAAACATCATATAATTTTTACTATTCTTTTCTCTAAAATCTAATATTTGTCTATCAGCTAAATAATCTGAAATTAAATCTTTCATTCCATCAAAAACAATTTCATTTTTTAAATTATTAATTATATTATTGTCCAGTTCTATTGCATATTCTAAACTTCCCATTGCTTTCTCAAATTCTTTTTTAGTAGCATAGCATAATGCAATTTTATAATATGATTTTGAAGCATAAGTAACAGATTTTAATACTTTCCTATAATCATTTATTGCCTCGTCTAAATCACCATTAAGATATTCTATATTTCCTAAATTATAATACGCTGTATATAAATCAGGTTTTATTTTACTAGCATTTCTAAATGCTTCTTTTGCATCATCATAATTTCCTTGTTCTAATTCAATCATACCTATGTTATAATAAATCTCATATGAATTAGGGTGATATTTTAAAGCACATCTATATATTTTAACTGCCTCCCTATAATTCCCTGAATTAGTATAACTTATTCCTAAAGCCTCTTCTGCCTCATAAAAATCAGGTTTTATAGATACCGCCTTTCTATACATCTCTATGGCTCTTTCTGGTTCATTAGAATAATCTAAAATAATACCTAGTTCATAATATGCCTTGTAATAAAAAGGATCGACAGAGATAGTTTCAACAAAAGCATCTCTTGCCATAATTGTATCATTTAATTTTTGATAACACATTCCTTTCATAAATAAAATATCTGCTGTTTTTTCATATTTATTTATTAATTTTTGTATATATTTTATAGATTTTTCATAATCATTAGTCATATATGAAATTTTTGCGTTATAATATAATATTTTTTTAGTTATTGCAATATCATTATATTGTAAGAACGTGAAAAAAAGTGGCACTAAAAAACTGAAAATTAATACACTAATTTGCACATATAATGGTATATATATTCCACTTATTGTCAAAATTATATATATACTCATTGTAAAAGATAGAAGCGATATTACAACTAAATTTTTATTTATACATTTTTTTACATATTTTACACTTAATGCTAGCAATAATGTAATTACTGCTACAATTACAATTACTTTATCAATTACCATTTGAATATCCTCCGCTTTACATATTATACTACACTTTTTTCTGAAATTCAAGTAAATTATGTAAAGTTTAGTACTATTATGTAAAATTTGTAAATTTATAAAAACAAAAAAATTGACTATTTATGGTTTTTTTAGTATAATTAAATAAATAAAAGGAGTGATTTAATGCAAAAAACTATAAAAAAATTAGATAGTGTATCTAAAATACACATGATTGGTATAGGTGGTGTTAGTATGAGCGGAATAGCACTTATACTAAAAAAGGAAGGATATACAATTACAGGATCAGACAAAAAACAAGGAGATATGATAGAAATACTTGAAAATAATGATATTCCTGTATTTATTGGTTCAAATGCTGAACTTGTAAAAGATGTAGATATAGTTGTATATACGTCTGCAATAAATCAACATGATCCTGAATTTGTACGTGCAAAATCACTTGGTATTCCAACTTATGAAAGAGCAAAATTTCTTGGTATGTTACTAGATTATTATAATACACCAATATGTATATCTGGTACACATGGAAAAACTACTACTACTTCAATGATTTCATCAATATTTATAGATGCAGAACTTGACCCTAATGTTCAAGTTGGTTCAAAATTTAAAAAGTTAGATAATCTTAATTACAGAATTGGCGAATCAAATTATTTTATACTTGAATCTTGTGAATATGTAGATAGCTTTTTGAATTTTCGTCATCATACTGCAACTATATTAAATATTGATGAGGATCATCTTGACTACTTTGCAAATATTGAAGAAATAAAAGAATCATTTAAAAAATTTATACTCTTATCACAAAATAATGGCACATTAGTAATAAATATAGATGATGAAAATTGTAGGGCTGTTATAGCTGACATACAAGAAAAATTAAAAGAAAAAAATATAAAAATTGTAACTTTTTCATTAAGTGAACCAACTGCTACTATAAGTGCTAATAATATATCTTGTAACGTAAAAGGATTTTATACTTTTGAAGTTAGAAACCCTGATACTAAAAAGCCATATAAATTCTATTTAACTGTTCCAGGAATACATAATGTATATGATGCTCTAGCCGCAATTGCTACTAGCTATACCCATGGCATTGATTTTGAAATTATGCAAAAAAGTTTAAATGAATTTTGTGGAGCAAAAAGAAGATTTGAATTAAAAAAACAATTTGATAATAATATCTTAATTTATGATGACTATGCACATCATCCAACTGAAATAAAAGCAACACTTGCTGCTGCAAAACAAAAAGAGCATAACAGAATAATAGCTGTATTCCAGCCACACACATATACTAGAACAAAAGAATTACTTGATGATTTTTCTACTGCTTTTTTTGACGCGGATATAGCTATAATATCTGATATATATGCAGCTCGAGAAATAGATGATGGAAGTATTTCCTCAAAAGACTTAGTTGCTAAATTAATTGAACATAATGTAAATGCAATATATATACCAAAATTAAAAGATATTGCAAAAAAATTAACTGAAATTATGGAACCAAATGATATAATTTTAACAATTGGTGCTGGAAATGTTACAACGATATCAAATATGATGTAAAATTAAATAAAAAAATTTTTTAATTATATTTTATAATCTGCAAAAAATCAATGAAAATACATATATAAATTCATTGATTTTTTATTTTTTCAATTTATTTTATTTTTTGTAAAAAAACATAGTATATATAAAATTTTTTAACACATAATAATTATGTATGATTTAAAAGGAGGTATTTATGAATAGTTTAAATCAAATTGAGCTACAAAATATTAGACATATTTGTGGTCATAGCACAAATTTTTGCGATAAAATAGCATATTTTAAAACTTTAACACAAGATCAAAAGGTAATACAGGTTCTTACACAAATTAGCACTGAATGTACTAATTTAAAAACAGAACTTTGTAATATGTTATAGGAGGTAAGAAATATGAATGAAAAATTAGCAATGGATGATGTGCTTGCATGTACAAATTCTTTAATAACAATGCTTGAATATACAATCGAGCAATCAAATAACAAAAACTTTAGAGATACTATTGTAAAAGCTAGGAATAACCTAGAAGATCTACAATGGAACGTATATTTAATCGCTAAAGAAAAAGGTTACTACGTTCCTGCTGCACCTGCTGGTGAAGCTGACGTAGAACAAGTAAAGAATGCTGTTTGTAAATAACAAATTTTATTATACCACTTTAAAATAGCAGTTACTAAATTACAGTAACTGCTATCTTTTTATTTTACCAAATCTTCTGCTTTTTTAGTAAAATAATAAAAAGCATAAGAAAAAAGAAAAATGAAAGGTACTGAAATCCATAGAGGCAAAATATAGAAAATAAGAGAAATCTTTCCAATTACTTTACCTGCTGGAATTAGCTTTTCTACAACTCTTCCAACTATTCTATCTTCTGTTAAAATGTCGGAATCAGGAGCATTATTATTATCTCCTTTTGTTACAAAGCCTTCAGAATTTTTTTCATATATCCTATGGGTATATGTATTCTTTCCAGCTAATTCATAGAAACGTACAATATCTCCTTCCTTATATTCTTCTTCTTTAACCGTGACTATAAGTGTTCCAACAGGAATGGTTGGTATCATTGAACCAGTACGTACTATCGCAAAATTTACTTTGCTAGGTATCTTTGGTATTTTTATATTCACACCTTTCTCATTTACAAAAAGAGCAATAGAAGCCACACATAGCAATATTACTAATACAGAAAATGTGCGACAAATATTATTAATTATCTTTCTCCTTCGTAATATTTGCTTATACTTTTTTGTCTTTTTCAGTTTTAATTTTTTTGAAGACATATTATCTTCCCCTTTCTTATTAATTAATAGAAATTCATAAAAATGTTGACATAATTATATCATAAAAATATAATTATGTCAACATTACCAATAAATTTAAAATACTTTTTTTAAGGTTCTACAATCTGTGACACTTCAAAGACTGTTTCCACCTTTAACGTTTTATCAGCTAAAGCGTTATCCCCTGAACGATTACCACTAGGCTTTCCACCATCGGCTACACGATAACCAATTCTATAATACTTGTTACCTTTAGCCAAAGTCTGCTCAGTCTCAAATGGGACACTCGTACTTTTAGCAGTAAAACTACCTAAATTAAGATCTTTTGTGATTTTTGTATACGTCTTATTATCATTAGATGCTTCTACATATACTCTCACTTTTGTTAAGTCTACATCTGCATCAGTTGTTGTTGCATGCAATTTAATTGCAACATTACAGTTAATATCGCTTTTACTAACTAACTGATATGCGTCAGCTTCGTGTGCACCTGGAACCAATTTGAAATTTGTTTTACTCGGTTGGATATCATCCGAGTAACTGTCCCAGTTATTTACTACAGTAGTAAAATTTCTACTTACAAAACTACCATTATTCTTTGTGACTTCACCTTGGCAAAGAGTAATATCTAATTTTCCAAACTGACCAACTGAATCTACTCCTAACCGGGCATTTAAAAATGCCGAAGTACTTGGTAAAATTGAAAATAATCCTCCAATTGCAACTACTGCTGCTAATCCAACAACTACACCTTTTTTGTTTAATTTCATAAGCTAATCCTCCTTAATTATTTTATTGCCCAAAATTTCAAGCAAATCAATTATTTACTGTGACAATATTATATAACTTTTCTCTCAAAAAGTCAATACTTTTTTTGTATTTTTTTAATTTTTCTTTAAATATTTGTTTTTTGTCGAATAAAACTTACCATAAAATGTAATTTTTATAATATTTTTTCTATTTATACACACTATAATAATGAGGTGATTTTTATGTTTTCAAGAAAAAGTATTGTCGCAATGTTTGGAATTATACTTCTTGTAATGCTACTTTCTAATATATTTGGTTTTTCTAATGCAAACTATAAACCAAAATATGGTATTACAACTGCAAATATAAATTTTAGAACTATGCCAAATTCTAATAGTACTAGTAAAATAAGAGTTATTTCTAAAAATACAAATTTAAAAATGGTAGGTGAAATATCTGATTTTTATATTGTTCAACTTAGTACTAATGAAGTAGGTCTTGTTTCAAAAAGTTATATAGCTAATTCATCTACTCCACCAGCTAACGCAAAGGTATATCAAAGTTTATCTAAATATTATGGATATATAAAATCAAATAATACTAATATTAGAAGTGGACCAGGTACAAACTTTTCATCAAGAGGAAAATTAAGTAAAGACCAAAAACTGGAAGTAATTGGAAAAATAGATAATTGGTTACTAGTAATTACTGAAAATAATCTAGTTGGTATGGTAAGAGATGATATGATTTCTAAAACTGCTCCTACTAACCAAAATAATTCTGCAACTAATAATGCAGCAATTTCAAGTGAAGCAAATACAATACTAGAGCTTATTAATAAAGCTCGTACTGATAAAGGACTTAGTAAACTAACTATTAACCCAGCATTAAATAATGTTGCTCAAACCAAGACAGATGACATGGTAAAAAATTCATATTTTGCACATAATTCACCAAGCTATGGTTCTCCGTTTGAAATGATGCAAAATTTGGGAATAAAGTATAAAACTGCTGGTGAAAATATTGCAGGTAACCCTAGTTTGGAAAATGCGGTAAAATCATGGCTAAATTCTGATACACATAAGCAAAATATTTTATCAAATGCATATAATTATATTGGAATTGGAGTTACAAAAAGTAATACATATGGATATGTAATTTCTGCAATGTTTATAGGGGTATAAAAATTAAATGAGTAAAAAAGTAATAAATCATTGAATTTACATATGTGTTTTCAATGATTTTTACTATTTTAAATTATATATTTTTTTATGCTCCTATTTTTAATTTATAGATTTTTTAAAATCTTGTAATATTAATTGTACCGTTTTAGGCGTATTATATGAATTTAATTCAACATTACAAATTACATCAATTTTATCTCCAAGCTTTACTTCATCCCTTCTATCTCCTTGTGAAAACGCTAAAGCTTCTATTAAAAATTTATCATCCCTTAAAGTAAATTTTAAGTGTTTATCATCTTTTAATGTTCTTATTGCCTGTACTTTTAAGTTTCTATAAAGAAATAATGGTATTTTATTTGCTTGACCATAAGGCTTTAAATTCCAAATATCCTTAATCAATTGAATATTTAAATCACTTTTACTAATTTCCATATCTATATCAATAATTTGCTCATTATTTTCATTTATAGAACTAGTTACAACCTCTTCAAATTTATTAGCAAATTTATTAATATTTTCTTCTTCTATACTAAGTCCTGCTGCAAGCTCATGCCCACCAAATTGTATTAACAAATCTTTGCAATATGTTAAACAGTCATATAATGATACGCCACTCTGGCATCTTCCTGAACCTCTTATTTGTGAATTTTCTTTAGTAAACAGTATAACAGGCTTACAGTATATATTAACTAATCTAGAGGCCACTATTCCAATTACTCCATTATGCCAATGTTCATTATATAGTACAATACTATTTTTTAAATCTAACCTATTCTTTTGAATAATGCTAACCGCCTCATCAAAAATATCTTTTTCAACTTTTTGTCTTAAAGTATTTAATTTGTCTAGTTCTAATGCTAACTCATATGCTCTTTGCTCGTCCTGTTCTAGTAATAATTCTACGGCAATTTTGGCATTTCCCATTCTACCACAGGCATTAACTCTTGGAGCAATTCCAAAAGATACCATTGTACTATCTATTTCTTTACAATTTATAACTTTTATTAATGATTTTATACCTATATTTTGAGTATTTGGTATCAGTTTTAAACCATACTTAGATATAATTCTATTTTCACCAACCAAAGGTACTATATCAGATATTGTACCAATTGCTACGATATCGAGAAATTTCATATATTCATTTTCATCTAAATTAAATACCTTACTAAGTGCCATTATGCATTTAAAAGCAACTCCAACACCTGCATGATACTTAAATTCAAATTTATCATCTAATTGTTTTGGATTAACAATTGCCACAGCATTTGGAACTACTTCTGAGCACTCGTGATGATCAGTTATACATACATCCATTCCCAGACTACGGGCATACTCAGTTTGTTCAACAGCAGTTATTCCACAGTCTACAGTAATTATTAATTTTACTTCCTGTTCCCTTATAACATCTAATGCTCCATTATTTATACCATATCCTTCTAATAATCTATTTGGCAAATAATAAATTACATCAGCTCCTAAATCTTTTAAAAATTTATACATAATAGTTATACTTGTTATACCATCTACATCATAATCTCCATATATGCATATTCTTTCATTATTTTTTATCGCTCTACTTACTCTATTTACAAATTTTTCCATATCTTTAATTAAAAAAGGATCTTTTAAATTTGATATATCACCTATTAAAAATTCTTTTATATCTTCAAAACCAATATTTCTTGAGATTAGAAACTTTGCCATAGTCTCAGATACGTCATATTCATTGCATATTTTTTTTACTTCATCTTCATTATACTTTTTTAAGTTCCATATCTTTTGCATAATTCCTCCTAATTTCTTAATATATTTTACTACAATATATAAAAAAAATAAAGTAAAATTGATATAAAAATATAATATATATTTTTTTAATATATTATTATTAGATAAATTTCAACTTTTAAAATTTAATATCCTAGAAAAAAATTATATTATAACGTCTACATTAGAAAAAATCATTGAAAATACATAGCAAATTCAATGATTTTTTTTAGATTTTAGTAATATACATTTTTATCTATTTCTTGTATCTATAATCTCACTTACATTTAAATCACCTATATAATCATATGAAGCACATGCAGTATCGTCTTCAAAGTTTTCTTTTGGTCTTGGACCACACGGACAAACTTTAATACTGTCTAGTCTACAAGTACAATCATGTGGTGAATTATGTGCACATTGGATTACATTACATTCAATTTTTTGTTTATATTCCATGTATATCGCCTCCATTAATATTTTGTGTAATAAAAAAATTTTTATTATGGTATTTTATGACATTAAAACAATTTTAATTTTACATAAAATTGACATTTTATGTAAAATATGTTATAATAAATTCACTGATTAACATATTATTTTAATAATTTAAAAGGAGGTACCAATATGTGTACATTTATTAGACGTTTTAATGATAATTCTTTTCCTGAAAGAGTTTTTGGAAAAGTTGGAAAAAGTGAAATTATTATTGATCCTAATAACTGTGATATTCATACAAAAGGAAAAAATGCAATACCAGTTGATTATATATCTTCACCAGTTCTGTATGGCGGTTTACTAACTGCAAATATAACAAATGAAAAGATACCAAATGAATGTGTGGTAATTGTTCCACTCCAAATATTTGCAAATTCTACAGGCACAAAAATTAATAAAAATGCAAAATCTTGCATTATTTCACTATCAAAAGGAGAAACAATATCTTGCAAGGGAATTGGAAAAAATTACATTTTTAATGGAAATCAGCTTGCAAAATGTTAGAAAATCAATAATAATAACAAATATGGCACTACATAAAGTGTAGTGTCTATTTCTATTTATTATACAAATTTATATATATACTATACATTTTTTTACAATTAAATCTTATATTATTTGTTTAGTATTAATATATTTGTAAAAATTAATAATTTTTATTTATTACTATTTTACTATATCTTACAATCATACTTATTTCTTTATTATACCTTTTATAATTTTATATTTTTCAATAAATCAATTCTTACTTTGTATTATATATTTTTTTCAATTTTCATCATTCACTTGACATAATTTTGATTGTGATATATAATGTCAAGTCAGTTATGACACTTTTTGCCGAAAAAAAAGCTAGTCAAAATGACTAGATATATAAATCACATAAGATAAACTTACTA
>CAOKPF010000054.1 GCA_948470565.1 uncultured Clostridium sp. | reverse complement strand
TGTAAAAGTATTAATGCACATAAAAAATATAATTTTACTACCCATGAATGGTAACGGTAGGGAAGTTAATAACTTTGTGGCGCGGTGCCCTATGGAAGAAAATGTTGATCAATGGGTAGCAGATAATGTACTACCACAAATGGTTGACATTGAAGAAACACATTCCTCATATGAGGAAATGCTTAAGGCGTTTACAGATTTTTATCTTGCCGAGAAAGATGAGGCAGACGTTATATTCCACATGGGGCTTCCGGTTGAAGCCAAAGTAATTTTGGATATGCATCGACTTGGATTTATTGGAGACTGGGATGGAGCTTATCCATGGTTAGATATATGTGGTAACCTTCAGCAGGCGGGATTTGATCCAACATCTGTGGATAAATACAACACAGAGCATGGAATTAAAGTTCCTATGGAAGCAGGAGGAACACATAATCCTCTCTATGATAGCAGAGCAGCAGCACTCTGCTATATGGACTTGATGAAAAAATAAAAAACAGCTGCAAAAAGCAAGGGAAGTAATTTTTCCCTTGTGTTTTTGTCATATATTATCGAATTTTGTTCTCTTAATACAAAATTTAACATTTTTAATGTAATTTATTGAAAATAGGGAGAATTTAGTATATAATAAGTATGCTATAAATCTGTAAAAAATATGAAATATAGTTAAATATAGATTTTTTAAAGGAGACAATAAAATGGATAACGAATTAAAAGAAAAATACTTAGAACTTGCAAATTTAATTTTTCCAGATGTAAAAGAAACAGTAAATGATTTAGAGAAAAAATATCCAAAAAGAAATTTACCAGATGGAGCGTTTGTTACTAGATTTGCACCATCTCCAACAGGCTTTTTACATACAGGTGCATTATTCACATCGCTTGTAAATAAGAAGCTTGCATTACAAACTGGTGGAGTATTTTTTCTTAGGATAGAAGATACAGATAGTAAAAGAGAAGTAAAGGGAAGTATAAAATTATTTACAGATGAACTAAAAAAATTTGGATTATCTCCAATGGAAGGAATTTTATCAGAAACAGAAGAGACTGGAGAATATGGACCATATAAACAAAGTAATAGAGCTGATATATATAGGATTTGTGCAAAATATTTAATAGAAAAAGGCAGAGCATATCCTTGTTTTTGTACACCTGAGATGTTAAGTGCCACTCATGATGCACAAGAAAAAAGTAAAATAGTGCCAGGATATTATGGAGTATATGCAAAGTGTAGAAATATATCGGTTGACGAATCAATAGAAAGAATAAAAAAAGGTGAAAAATATATACTTAGATTTAGATCAAATGGTTCACATTTAAAGAAAACATTTTTTATAGACGGTTGTAGAGGAAAAATAGAAATTGCGGAAAATGATCAAGATATAGTACTTATAAAGTCAGATGGACTTCCTACATATCACTTTGCTCATGTATGTGATGACCACTTTATGAGAACTACACATGTTATAAGAGGGGAGGAATGGATACCATCAGTACCTATACATTTAGAATTATTTAATGCTATGAATTTTGATATTCCAACATATATACATATTCCACTTATTATGATAAAGGATGGAAACAGTAAAAGAAAGTTAAGTAAAAGGAAGGATAAAGAAGCTGCAGTATCATATTTTTTACAGGCAGGATATCCAACTGATGCGGTTATAGAGTATTTGATGACACTTGCAAATTCTGATTATGAAATGTGGAGAAACAAAAATAAAGATAAAGACATATCTGAATTTACATTTAAATTAAATAAAATGAGTTCAGCAGGTTCATTACTAGATATAATGAAACTAAATGATATAAGCAAAGAGATAATAGCTAAAATGGATAGTAAAGAATTACTAGACAATGTTCTTTGTTGGGCTAAAGAATACGATAATTATACATATGATAAGATAAATTCTAATTTAGATTATTCAAAGAAAATGTTTGCTTTAGAAAGAGATGGTGCAAAGAAGATTAGAAAAGATATATATAAATGGGAAGATATTATGCCAACATTCTTTTACTTCTTTGATGATTTGTACAATAAAGATATTGAAGAAAATGGTTATAATTTTGATTATTTAGTAAATGATGGTAATCAGGAAATAAAAATAGATAGCAATTTTACTAAAAAAATGTTAAAGTTATATATTGAAAAATATGATTTTTCACTTGATAAGGAAGCATGGTTTGAACAAGTAAAGGAGTGTGCAAGTGAGGTTGATTTATGTACTGATATGAAAGAGTATAAGCAAAATAAAGATAAATATACTGGAAGTACATCAGATTTTGCAGGTGCAATACGTATTGCTATTACCAATAGAAAAAATACACCTGATATATATAGTATTATGCAAATATTAGGTAGAGATGAGGTAATAATAAGGTTAAAGAGTACGTTAGACAAAATATAAATATATACTAAAATTATAATTAGTGTAATAAATTATAAAAATAAATTATAAAATAATAAAGAAAATTAGCTTTATTATTCACTTTATCTATTATATTTCATATAGTTTAGTAAAAATACTAAAAAAATAAAAAAAATATATGAATACTATTGACAATATTGAGTAAATATAAGATAATAGAATAAATATCAAAAATGTGTAGGAGGTGCAGAGTATATGGAGTCCACATTTGATAGAGTTAGAAGTGTAATTAGCGAACAATTAGGCATAGAAGATTTGGAAATGATAACTTTAGAAACTACCTTTATAGATGATTTAGGTGCTGATTCATTGGATATTGTTGAGCTTATAATGGCTTTGGAAGAGGAATTTGATATGGAAATTCCAGAAGCAGAGGCTGAAAAAATATCTTCTGTTAATGATGTTGTGGAATATATTGAAAAAAATCAATAGAATATACCATATTTTGAACGTTTATGTTATGTAGACGTTCTTTTTTTGTCGAAATTTTAGTATAAAGTATATATATTATTACTAGTGTGTATAATAAAGAGAAAAGGAGGAATTTTATGAAACAATTTTTTAGTATAGAGGGAGTATATGCAAGAGAAATTTTAGATTCTAGAGGTAATCCTACTGTTGAAGTTGAAGTATATGTTGAAGGGGGATACATTGGTAGAGCAAGTGTTCCATCAGGTGCTTCAACAGGAGCTTTTGAAGCTATTGAATTAAGAGATGGCGATACTAAGAGGTATTTGGGTAAAGGTGTATTAGAAGCTGTAAAAAATGTAAATGAAAAAATAGCACCAAAAATAGAGGGAATGAATGTATTAGACCAAACCAAGATAGATGATGTAATGATAAAGTTAGATGGAACTAAAAATAAAGCAAAACTTGGAGCAAATGCAATTTTAGGAGTTTCATTAGCAGTTGCAAAAGTTGCTTCTGAGGTACTTGGAATACCACTGTATAATTATATAGGAGGAGTAAATGCAAAGGTATTACCTGTACCTATGATGAATATATTAAATGGTGGAAAACATGCAGATAATAGCGTTAATATTCAAGAATTTATGATAATGCCAGTTGGTGCGAAAAGTTTTAAAGAGGCACTTAGGATGTGTACAGAAGTTTTCCATAGTTTAAAAAGTGTATTAAAGGAAAAAGGATATGCAACGTCAGTTGGTGATGAAGGAGGATTTGCACCTGACTTAAAAGAAGATGATGAGGCATTAGAGTTTATACTAACAGCAATAAAAAAAGCTGGATATAAAGCTGATGATGATTTTAAAATTGCAATGGATATAGCAGCAACGGAAATGTACGAAGAGGCTAAGAAAAAAGGAAAAGAGGGACTGTATTATTTCTGGAAATCTGATAAAATGTATACTAGACAACAATTAATAGATTATTATATTGATTTAGTACAAAAATATCCAATTATTTCGATAGAAGATGGCTTGGCAGAGGAGGATTATGAAGGTTGGCAACTTTTAAATACTGCATTAGGAGACAAAATCCAATTAGTTGGAGATGATTTATTTGTAACTAATACAGAAAGATTAAAATATGGTATAGAAAATAATCTTGCAAACTCAATCCTTATAAAACTTAACCAAATTGGTACAGTTACTGAGACTTTAGATGCTATTAATATGGCTAGAGCTGCAGGTATGACTGCAATTGTATCACATAGATCTGGTGAAACAGAAGATACTACCATAGCAGATTTGGTTGTTGCCGTAAATGCAGGTCAGATAAAAACGGGAGCTCCATCAAGAACAGATAGAGTTTGTAAATATAATCAGTTATTACGTATTGAAGAACAAATAGAAGAGAGTTCCAAATATCTTGGCATGGAAACATTTTATAATTTAAAACCATAAATAAAAAAAGAGAGATAATAGTATAAAAACTATTAATCTCCCTTTTTCACAATTATAATATATCGATTTTTTGGTTTACCACTTAAATTCAATTTTTCTTAATTCTTCAATAGAATTAATTATTATGTCTTCTTTTATATAGACGCTATTTCCAGCTTTAAACTTAACTATATTTAATTCTATAACCTCTTCTGGTAATAAAATTTTATACATATTAGCAATTTTTAAGTTTAATATATCCCAGTCATCATGAAGTGTTTTTTTACGTTCGTTATATATATGCTCTCGTTCTTCTTTAGTTAATCCTTGCTCCTTTATCTTAAAAATTGAATTAATATCAAATTTTGTATATATCTTGTAATCTGTGAGTAAGTGTTTGAAATAACCTTTCCAAAACGGTTTTGTAAGCTCAACTACAGGATCTGCAAAGAATATATTAAAGTTTGGATTATTGCTATAACCGTAATGTAGCCCATAACTTTTTTCATCATCATTTGCAATAATTCTATTTTTTAGATTAGAAAAGTTAGGCATGTCTTTTGTTTTCCATGAATTATATTTTACTTCTACCTGGTTAATATCGTTTTTGTAAATTTTTAACCATTTTTTTAAAATATCTGGAGCCAATACTCCTTTTAGAAACGCTTCTGATGAAAGCTCCTCTTTTGTACAAGCTGCTACGTGAATTACATATTCTGGCATAATTATACCTCCTTTAAAAGTATATCATAAATTAATGACATAAACAGTTGACAGTAAATATATTATATAGTAATGTATAAAATTTGTCAATAAATTTTTTTGAAAAAGTGCTAAGTATTTAAAATTATTTATAAATATGTAGCAAAATCATTGATAAAATGACAAATATGTAGTAAAATTAAGCCATAAAAAATTGGAGGATAGTATGCAAAAAATAATAATGCTTGGTACAGGGCATGGTATGGTATATGATTTATATAATACTTGTTTTGTATTGCAAAATGATGATAAATACTTTTTAGTAGATACAGGTGGTAGTGCGCAGATTATTAATAATCTTAGTAAGAAAAAAATTAGTGTAACTGACATTCATGATATATTTATATCACATTTTCATACTGATCATTTATTAGGATTATTTTGGATTTTAAAGAATTTAAGTGGTTTAATTATAGATGATAAATATGATGGTAATTTAACAATATATTGTAACGATGAAGTAAAAACCTCAATTAATAATATATTACCAAATATTTTGCCAGAAAAACTTGTTGAAGCTGTAAATAGTAAGATGCAAATAATAGTATTACATGATAATAATACACTAAAAATTGCAGATAGAGAATTTACATTTTTTGATACCAAATCAAGAGGAAATAAATTGTATGGTTTTGAAACAATACTTGATAGTGGTAAAAAGTTAGTTTTTCTTGGAGATGAAACTTGTAATCCATTATTATATGATAGAATTAAAAATTCAGACTATGTAATGCATGAGGCTTTTTGTTTAGATAGTGATGCTGATATATTTCACCCATATAAAAAAAATCATTCTACAGTAAAATCAGTATGTATGAAATTAAAAGAACTAAATATAAAAAATTTAATATTATTTCATACAGAAGAAACTCATATAAATAATAGAAAAGAGCTATACGTTTCAGAGGGAAAGAACTTTTTTAACGGAAATATTATTGTACCTGACGATTTAGAAGAATTAGAATTATGATTTTGCTTACAAATAATATATTATGATTTTTTGATAAAATAATATGAGTTTGTAATGTAATCAACATAGCAAAATAAGAAAAGGAATGTGTAAAATATGAGTGATAAAATAATTGTAACAGGTGCAAATGAAAATAACCTGAAAAATGTATCATTCGACATTGAAAAGCATAAGTTTAATGTTGTAACAGGAGTTTCAGGGAGTGGAAAATCATCTCTTGTATTTGATTGTATATATTCAATGGCACAAGCTGCATTTTATGAAACGTTATCTACATATATAGTTAAAAATTTGCCTAAAATAAATAAGCCTAATGTTGAAAAAATTGAGAATTTATCTCCTTGCGTTTTAATTGAACAAAAAAGACTAGGTCAAAATCCTAGAAGTACAGTTGGAACATATACAGAAATTTATACTTACTTAAGATTACTTTATTCAAGAATTGGTTATCCAATTATGGATAGTGATTGCTTTTCATTTAATACTCCTAAGGGAGCTTGTAGAAGATGTAATGGTATTGGTATAGAGTTAAAAATAGATTTAAGTAAATTAATAGATTATGACAAATCTTTAAATGAGGGGGCAATAAGGCATAGAACTTGGAAAGTTGGTTCAAGATATTTTAATATATTGCAGGCTATAAATTATTTTGATATGGACAAAAAAATTAGAAATTACACAGAAGAAGAAATGAATATGCTTTTGTATAAAGAACCTACTCAGTATATGAATAAAGTTGTAGGTTATATTCAAAGTTATTCATATGAGGGAATAATTAGTAGAATTTTAAAAAGACAAGCAGATTCAAGAGGGCTTGCAATTAATGAGTATGATAAAACATTTTTTACTCAAACTGTTTGCCTAGAATGCCAAGGTTCAAGGCTGAATAAAAATGCTAGAGAGGTTAAAGTGGCAGGAAAAACTTTGATAGAAGTACTTAATATGGAACTAGTAGATTTGTATAACTTTATTGATAGTATAGATGATGTTATTGCAATTGATATAGTTATGAAAATAAAGAAGGACTTGAAGAACTTAATTGATTTAGGTATAGGATATTTAACGCTAAATAGGGGAATAAATACATTATCTAGTGGTGAATCTCAAAAAATAAAGCTTTCCAAAAGTTTAAATAATACTTTAAATGAACTAATATATATTATGGACGAACCTAGCTTAGGTTTTCATAGTAAGGATGTTAAAAATATTGTTCAGGCAATAAAGGAGCTAGTTTCTAAAAATAATACTGCAATTGTTGTTGAACATAATAGGCAGGTAATACAAAGTGCAGATAATATAATAGATATAGGACCAGATGCTGGAAAAAACGGTGGAACTGTTATATATAATGGGGACATTTCTGGTATACTAAATGACAAGACATCTATTACAGGAAAATATTTGAAAGAAAAAAAAGGAATTAATGATTTAAAAAGAAGCATTGAGGGATATTATGAAGTAAAAAATGTAAATATAAATAATATTTCAAATCAGAATGTAAATATACCATTAAATCTTTTAACTTGTATTACAGGAATATCTGGTAGTGGAAAGTCATCATTGATTAAATATATATTAGAACATAATAGCCAAGTAATAAAGATAGGTAAAGATAATATAGCAGTTAGTAATAGGAGTAATGTTGCAACATATACTAAGACTTTTGATATAATAAGAGAGCTATTTGCAAAGGAAAATAATGTATCTGCTAGCAAGTTTAGTTTTAATTCTAGTGGTGCATGTAGTAACTGTAATGGAACTGGTATAATTAAGATGGATATGCACTTTTTAGGAAATATTAAACAGGTGTGTGATGTATGTAATGGAAAAAGATATGAAAGTGAGGTTTTAAAATATCTTTATAAAGAGAAAAATATTAACGACGTATTAGAGATGACTGTGGAGGAGGCAATTTTATTTTTTGATGATAATGAAATTTTAAAGAGGCTAAAAATATTAAAAGAAGTTGGACTTGAATATTTAAAACTTGGACAAACTTTAGACACATTATCAGGTGGTGAGGTTCAAAGGGTTAATATGTCAAAATATTTAACGCAAAAAGGGAATATATATGTTTTTGATGAACCTACACAAGGGCTTCATTTAAGAGATATAGAATTATTAAATAAGATAATGCAAAAATTAATTAAAAAGGGAAATACAGTTATTGTAGTAGAACATAATTTAGATTTTATAATGAATGCAGATTATATTATAGATATGGGACCAGAGGCTGGAAAAAATGGTGGAAAAGTTATATTTAGTGGTTTCTTAAGTGATATATTAAGTGAAAATACATATACTGGTAGAGCAATAAATGAATATTTATATAGTAAATAAAATAATAAATTAAAAAGTAATAAAAAAATAGAGAGGGTGTTTAAAAATGAAATTTGAAACTGATTATTATTTTGAAGAGGTACAAGAAGATGAGATATTCTTTAAAATTATAAAAAAAGACGATGTTATGGATATTTTTAATACAAGTTCAAAGATAATTGATGAAATCGAGGAAAAAGGGGAACAGACAATTCATACTACAAATATTGAAGAAAATGTAAAAATAATTGGAAATGTATATATTGGTGAAGGAACAGAAATTCAGTCAGGTGCTATAATACATGGACCTGTATATATTGGAAAAGATTGTAAAATTATGTATAATTCGTATATAAGACCTGGAACTATTATGGGAGATAATTGTGTTATAGGATTTAGTACAGAGATAAAACATACAATAATGAGAGATGGTTCAAAAGTATCTGATTTAGCTTTTGTAGGTGATTCTATTATTGGAAAAAATTCAAGAGTTGGTTCTGGAGTTATAGTTGCAAATAGAGGGTTTAACCAATCTAATGTAATTATTAAAGATGAGAATAAGATGGAAGTAAACTTAAATAGGGAAGCTATGGGTGTAATTTTAGGAGATAATAGTAGAATTGGTGCCAATTGTACTGTATCACCTGGTACGTTTGTTGGTAAATTTACATGGGTATATCCACATACTTGTATACATGGATTTATACCAGAGCAGAAAAAAGTATATGATAAACAAAATATTGTGTTTATAGAAAATGAGAGAAAAGTATTATACAAGTCTACTGATTGGAATTATGCTAATTATAAATAAATTTAGGGGAATTTTTAAAATGAATTGTAGCATTTATCAAAAAGATGAGTTTATAGCAATAATTAAGAAAAATAATGAATTAATTGAAATATTAAATTACATAGATAAAATAAAATTACCTAATTTTTATATTGCGGCAGGTTGTATATTTCAAACTATATGGAATTATTATGATAATAGACCATTAAATTTTGGTATTAAGGATATTGATATTATTTATTATGATAGTTATGATATTACAAAAGAAGCAGAGAAAATAATTGAAAATAATATAATAGATTTCTTTGTTAAAAAGGGATATAAATACGAATTTGATGTCCATAATGAGGCTAGAATGCACCTGTGGAAAAAATTAAATAATAATATTGAAATAAAACAATACAGGAGTTCTGAAGAGGCAATTGGCAAATGGATTGCAACTGTGCATGCAGTTGGAGTTACAAAAATTGATGGAGATATAAAAGTATATGCACCATATGGTTTATCTGATATATTTTCAAGAACAATAATACCTATATATCATAAAGGAAATAGCAAAGATATATACATGAATAAAGTAGAAAAGTGGCAAGAAAGATTTGAAAAATTAAATATAATAGAATGGTAGATAATAAAATATTAAAAATTTTGTATTGATAGATAAAAAATATTAATATTGAATAATATTCTAATTTATTCTTGGTTTTTAAAAATATTTGCTTAATTAGTTATATATGGTATAATTATATTACATAAAATATAACATTTAGGAGGAAAGTATGAAAAATGAGACAATTGTAAATTTAAAAAGAGTATTCCTTTTAGGTAAAAAATATGTATGGGCATTTATTTTCGAAATTTTTACAACTGTTATACAAATTATAATAGGTATTGTTTTGCCTTTATTTCTTGCAAAACAAATAGTTTTACTTACAGACAATGTATATGATCAGATAATATTTATTAGTTTGGCTGTAGTTTTTATAGCTATAATAAATGAGATAAATAAAGCTTTAATGAGTAAAAGCTGCCAGATATTTAGGAGAGGTACAGTAAAGGATATTCAAATAAAATTGGGAGAGGAAATATTAAAAATATCTCAAAGTGATATTGAAAAATATGGTACAGGGGTATTTATAGAAAGGTTAACACAAGACATAGAACAGATGTCAGAAATATTTACAAAGGGTGTTGGATATCTTTCAGGTGTTATAATTAATATTGGTATTTTTATTGCAATTTTCCTTATAAACAAAATTGTTTTTATATATTATTTTACAGTAGCTACAATTCTTACTTTGTTATACCTGTTTAAGACTAATAAAGCAGGGAAGAGAGATATAAAGTATAGAAAACAAAAGGAAAAAGTTTCAGGTTTAATTAGTGAATTAGTAAGGGGCGAGAAAGATATAAAAATGCTTTTTGCCAAAAGTGCTTTTATGAATAGGTTATCTTTAGAAATAATTGATAAAAATGATAAATATAATGATAGAAGAAATATAGATATTATATACAATTGTATAATTGGAATTATTACTAGTGTATTTGAGTTTTTATTAATTATACTATTAGTATTACTTACAAAAAATAATAGTATTAGTGCCGCTATTGCTGTGGCACTGTTTACATATAAAACAAATATAATGACAAATTTGATGGAAAAGGTCGCATTATTACTTGATGAGCTTAAAAACTTTAATATTTCATCTAATAGAGTATTTTCTATTATGGATAGTTTAGATTTTGAAAAAGAAATTTTTGGAACAATTCATTTAGAAAACTTAGAAGGCAATTTTGAATTTAAAGATGTGAATTTCTCGTATCAAGACTATAAAGTATTAGATAATATGACATTTAAAGTAAACTCTGGTGAAACTGTTGCATTTGTTGGAAAGAGTGGTGCAGGAAAAAGTACAATATTTAATCTTTTAGGAAAACTTTATAATGTTGATAGTGGGGATATTTTTATAGATGGTGTTAGTATAAGTAAGTTAGATGAGGTTTCCATTAGAGATAACATTACAGTTATTAATCAAAATCCTTATATATTTAATATGAGTATCAAAGATAATTTTAAATTAGTAAAAGATAATATTACAGATGATGAAATAATAGAGTCTTTAAAATTATCATGCTTATATGAATTTGTATCTGCATTGCCTAATGGTTTAAATACTATTATTGGAGAGGGAGGGACAAACTTATCAGGTGGACAGCGTCAAAGGCTTGCAATTGCTAGAGCATTAATCCAAAATACCAAAATTATATTGTTTGATGAAGCTACAAGCGCACTTGATAATGAAACTCAAAGAGATATTCAAATAGCAATTGATAATTTAAAAGGGAAATATACAATTATGATTATAGCACATAGACTTTCTACAATTGTAAATTCTGATAGAATAATGTTAGTTGAAAAGGGAAAAATAGTTGCACAAGGAAGTCATGAAGAATTACTAAGTAAATGCAAAACATATAAAAGCTTGTATGAAAATGAATTGATAGAATAGAGTATTCTGTCAATTCATTTTATAAATTCATTTTTTCTTTTTTCAAAAAAGTCAAAAAAATATTTAACGTTTTCAAGTTCACTCCATTTTTGAACTTCATAAGTCCTTGTATCTAAATTGTATATTTTTGCATTTAATATACTTAACATAAAAGGTGAATGAGTTGATATAATAAATTGTAAATTTAAGTATCTAGCTAATTTATTTAGTTCATTTGCAAGTTTTACTTGATTTTGAGGAGAGAGTGAAACTTCTGGTTCATCTAGCAAATAGAGATTGTCAGGTTCTATATTATCTTCTAATATTTGCAATGTAGTTTCACCATTAGAATACTTTTCTTGTGCAAATTTAAATCTTGCAAGTTGTTCCTGACCATCAGAAGTATGAATATATTCTTTTGCCTTTTTTTGTTCCATTCCATTTCTTATATTATTACATATATAGCTTTCTTCTAGAATAGCTTCTTGTTCTATTTTTCTAATTTCATATAATATTTCTTCACTTTTTATATATCTGCTTTTTCTTGGAATATTAGTGATTTTATTACCATATTCATCTTCATATAGACTATATTTGCACTTTGAAGAAAAGTCTTCAAAATATGAATTTGTACCTATAATAGATGGACTAAATTTTTCTTTTCCTTTTAAATCTAATGTATGTGCTATAATATTTAAAATAGTTGATTTTCCTGAACCATTGTTACCGTATAATACAGTAATATCATCAAATATAAATATGTCAGGTTCTTTATTTTTAAATATATTAAATGGGTATATATTGTAATTTTTAGTTCTGTACTCACTTAATTCAAAAGTTTTTAAATATATCATAATTTGCTCCTATTATTTTTTTGAATATTTATATAATTTAAGTATAAGTTTATAACTTAATTTTAAAATTGTCAATACTAATTATTTTATATATTTATATAAATAGAGAAGAATTTATAAAATAATAAAATATAATTATAAAATCTATTTTGTATTAAAAATTAATAAAACACATTTCTTAATTATTAAGAATTTATATATTATCACATTATTTTAGTTATATCATATAATATTTATGGGAGCTAAATATTAATAATAATAAAATTTAGTATTTTATTTTGCTTCTATTTGCATTTATTGATTTATATTGTAATACAAGCTTATTTTAGACTTAAATAATTGATTTATGTAAATCTGTGTTAGTATGGAAATAAAATGTGCACAATATTGTATCTATATTAATAAAAATAGATAAGAATTTGAAAGGGGAAAAAATTATGAATCCAACAGGATATATATTAGACTTGGTAATACCACAAGGACCAACAGGACCAACTGGAGCAACAGGTCCAACTGGAGTAACAGGTCCAACAGGTGCTACGGGAGCAACTGGAGCAGATAGTACAGTAGCAGGACCAACAGGACCAACAGGTGCAACAGGACCGACTGGAGTAACTGGAGCAACAGGAGCTACAGGAGCCACTGGAGCAGATAGTACAGTAGCAGGACCAACAGGACCAACAGGTGCAACAGGACCAACTGGAGTAACTGGAGCCACTGGAGCAGATAGCACAGTAGCAGGACCAACAGGACCAACAGGAGCCACTGGAGCAACTGGTGACACAGGTGAAGCACCAACTTTTGCAATTGGTACAGTAACAACAGGTGCACCTGGAACACAAGCTTCTGTTACACTAACACCTGTAACTTAAAATTAATAAGGAGGTAGAAAAATGAATCCAACAGGATATACAATTGATTTTACGATACCACAAGGACCAACAGGTGCAACAGGTCCTGCAGCAGGATTAAATGCTTATGGTGGTAAGTATAGTAATACAGCTCAAACTATAAATATTGGAATAGGTAGTCAAACACAGATTGCTCTTCCAGTAAATATGCCTAACTTTAATGTTACGTATACACCTGCTAATAGCATTACAGTAGATGAAGCAGGAACATATGAAATTAATTATTTTAGTAATGTTTCGGCTGCAGTTGCAACAACTATAACTCAGGCTATAAGAATAAATGGTACAAATATACCTAGTACAGTTATTTCTAGAGCTTTATCAGTAGGAGTTAGCTCAATTTATAGTGGAAGTACTATTGTTACTCTAGCGGCTGGAGATGTTATAGATATGGCTGTATCAGCATTATTAGCAGTAGGAGTTACTTTAGGTTCTGGTGTAAATGCAACATTATCTGTAAAGAAGATAGACTAGTAAATTTATAACTTATTAGAAAATAATATAGTACAAGAAATCATATTTATATATATGCTCTTCTTGTACTATTTTTCATGTATAAACTTGTATAATTTATATTTTATATATTGAAATTTATTTTATTTATAGTATAATTTAATAGAAAATAGAATTATAAATAAAAGTGTATATAAAATTAATTTTATTTACATTATATAAAAATAGTAAATTTTAATATTATATAGCATTTTTAGTGAGTGATAATAAATTAAAATTATTTAATTTTTGAGGTGGATAATGAATTATAATAGGTGTTTTATATTTTTAATTATTGTATCAATTATTATAGGAGGTATACTTTTATTTATTGGTATAAATAATATACGTAGTGTAAATAGTAAAAACTATATTAAAACGGAAGCTATATATCAAAGAAAGGAAATATATTCTAGTAATGATGATGAAGTTACATATTCTTTAATATATTCATACATAGTTGATGGAAAAGAATATGAAATAAAAACAGACTATGGTACTAGTATTATTCCTAAACAAGGCTCAAAAAGAGTTGTAATGTATGATATTCAAAACCCAAAAGATGCAATTTTAAAAGGTGGGGGAAATGATATTGTAATAATATGTGGTTTATTATTTATTATTGTTCCAATAATTATCTTTTTTGGTAAAAAATCTATGCAGGGAGATTTATCACCATTGCAGGATAAAATATATAGTGTAATGATTGGAATAGTTTTAGCTGGATTTGGATTCGCATTTTATTATATGATGTGTTCTGGTGCTCCTACACTTTCACTTTGCTAGTCCTTGGTATGAAGCCCTGCACTTTAAGTGCAGAAATTCTT
>CAOKPF010000053.1 GCA_948470565.1 uncultured Clostridium sp. | reverse complement strand
AAGTTTTGCAATGCTCACAAGTGTAATACATATATTTTTTCTTTGTTCCTCCAGAGCCTTTACACTTCATAATTCTATTACATTTAGGACATTTTAGCTTTTGAAAAAATATATAAACTCTATCTCTTGTATAGTTTCTTTGATTTTTCTCTTTTTGATGTTGTGCTTCGTTCCACATAGCACGACTGATAATTGGCTCTACTACATTCATATAAACTAGAGTATCTTTACTATTTGACTTTCCTTTTTCGTAATCTCCCATATATACTTTATTGTCTATCATTTTCATAATTGTTGTATCTCTCCAATGTTTTGGTGCTAATACTTTTTCTTTATTTAACGTATTACTTATTTGTTGATAGCTTTTTCCCTCTAAATACATATTAAATATTCTGATTACTACATCTTTTGTAGTTTCATCAATTACAGTTTTTTTATTGTTATCTTTTTTATAGCCTAATGGTACAATTCCAGGTAAATGCCCAGACTTAATAGCACCATTTAATCCAAACTTTGTTCTTTCTGATACTATTTCAATTTCTAACTGTGATAACACTGTTAGCATACGCACAAAAAATCTACCGATTAGCACTGCTCGTATTTACATCATCTTTATCGCATACCAAATATGTGTTATACATTTCTAATTGTGATATAAGTTCTTCTAAATCACGAACTGAACGAGTTACTCTGTCTAACTTATAAGCTACAATATAATTGATTTTGCCACTTTTCATATCTGCTAACATTTCTTGAAATGCTGGTCTATCTTTAATGTTCTTTGCTGATATTCCAGCATCTTCATATACTCTAAATACTTCATATTCTTTGAATTTGCAAAGTTGTAACAGTTTTTCTTTTTGTTCTGCTAAACTAAATCCGTTCTCTAACTTGATCTTCTGTACTCACTCTAATATAAATTCCTGCAATTTTTCTTTCATTGTTCATTTTATAAATCTCTCCTTTCAATATTGAACGGAAAGGCACAAAAAAACTCTAAAATTAAAGTAGCCTTTCTATGTAGTCTTTTAAGTGAGATAAAGGGTATTTATACCTTAAATCTCCCACATAAAAGTAATCACATTCATTAAAGAATAAAAATAACTTATCTTTAATGATTACTCTATGTGGTTCTACATACGCTAAGTTTGTATGTTCTATAATTCTTAAACAACCTTCAAATATCATTTTGTGTTCAAGTTTTATAGCATTCAAACTACAAGCCCATTCAATTTTAGAGAGCAATTCTCTTTTAATCTTGTTTTTCTTCTTTACAATGCTAATCATACCACACCATCCTTCCTTTTTCAAGATAAAGGCATTAAAAAAATCAACCTTTACAGTTGATTTTTCAATACTTTCGTCTGGTGCGACGATTTTACTTAATGGAGCGGATTGTGGGAATCGAACCCACGGCAAAAGATCGGAAGCCTTTTATTTTACCACTAAACTAAATCCGCTAACATAATAATATTATACTAATTTTGAGTATAAAAATCAAGTAATTTATAAAAATTCATACTTATATAAAAATTTTTTTACTCAAATTTAATGCTAACTAATAGTATCAACGTAAATATACATAACAAATTACATAATTTTACATATTTTATTTACTATCTAGATTAAGTATGATATAATTATATTAATAGAATATATGTAGTCTAACATATTTGTAGGCTAAAAACAAATAAAAAAAGAAAGGAAAATGAATATGGAAAAATTAAAGACTATTACAAAAGACATCTGCACAATTATTGTTCAGTTTTTTAAATACTACCGCATTAATGATAAAATGTTTGAAATACCACGGAATTTAAAGAAAATGAGTATGAAGGCAGAATTAATATGTATGCTATCTTCTATAATAGCAATGCTATTTACATTTTGCCTAAAAATAGGTAATCTATTCATAGAGCAAAAACTAATATTGTTAGGTATAGTTTTTTTCCTTTTGTATAGAGGAAAAAATGTGGTTGCTTCAATACTAGGGATATATGAAGCTTCTGAAGAGAATAAATATGAATTCATATATCAAGATGAAATTACTTACAGGGTAAGTAAGATTATAGGGACAGTTACAGATAAAGTGCAAAAATATGATAAAGAAAGCGGTTTTTACAGAGTAATGAGTAATGAAGAAATCCTAAATTCTCTAAAGATATATATATCTAATTTATGGCAACACAAATTGAAACATAAGTTTGAGGTGCTTAGCCTTGTAAATGTAATTTTTCTGCTCATCATAACAATAATCACTAATGATGAAATACCACAATATTTATTTATCACCATTATTGTATTTTTTTCAGTAGTATCATTTATAACATCAGCGCTTTCCAGTCGTATAAGGAAACCATACTATCGGAAGAACAAGGAATGTGATAATGAGCAACAAATAATACTAAATGATATAATGAGAAATCAACCAATAATAAGATACGATATAGATATGCGGGTAAAAAAGTTTCAGTCAACATTAGAAAAAAGTAACAAGAACACAATAAAATATATTAGTACTAGACAGACATACAGGTTAGTAAGCGATATATTTGAAACATTTTGGCAGTATTTAATAATTATAATATATTTGCTAAATGTTGACTTTAGCACTATAACACTCTCTACAATTACAGAAATTACAGCAACACTTGTTATTGTAGAAACAGCACTTGCAAATATTAGCAGGATAGCCAGAAACTTTGATATTTGTAGTGAGCGTGTAGAAAAAATTGAAAGTGAGAAAAAAGTTGTATCAAAAATTTTAGAGGTATATTACAAACAGATAAATAAAATTAATACCTCAAAATCAATTGAAAGCATAAATCTTAACCCATTTTCAATAAAATACCAAGAAACATCTGAAAACGATAAACCTTTTACTCTTGTTTCAAAAGAAAAAATACGTATTGACAAGGGAGATGTAATAATTTTGTCAGGAGCCTCAGGTAGTGGAAAATCAACATTTATGAAATTACTTACAGAGCGTATAAGTTTTGTGAAAAATGTAGATATTCCATCAACTTCAAGATATTTATTCTATGATGAAAAATTAAGATTTGGGAGTTTCAGTCTTTTTGAAGAAATATTTTGTGGAGAAGAAAAGCCTGACTTAGATAAAATGCAAAAAATTATGGAAAACTTACATTTATGGCAAGAAATAAGTTCAAATTGCATAGATGTATGGCGTTGGTTAAAGGAAAAAAGCTATGGTAATTCATTATCCAATGGGCAAAATCAAAGGTTAATACTTGCTAAGATGTTATATTGGATAGATGAAAATATTGATGTAGTAGTATTAGATGAATGCACGTCTGGATTAGATGATAAAAATAATGGTGGTCATGCAGATGCTCAAAAAATACTTGAATACATCACAAATGAATGCAACAAAGATAAAAAACGTATTGTGATAATTTCAACTCATCAAAATGTAGATGAGTTTAAGATGAAAACGAGTAATAATTATAGAGTAAGAGATTTTTCCTTTGAAAAGACAGATGATAATAATATAGTAAAAGAAGTATAATAATAAATATTTTTTATTTTGCGAAGAGATGTAATTTTCTCTTCGTTTTTTGTACTATTTTTTTTGTTTTATGTTGCATTTCTATTTAAAATATAGTAAAATATGTGTTATTGGAAAATTAAGGAGGATAAAATGATAGAGGCAAGAAATATTACTTTAAGATTTGGAAAAAGAACGTTATTTGAAAATGTTAATATAAAATTTACTAATGGAAATTGTTATGGTATTATTGGAGCAAATGGTGCTGGAAAATCAACTTTTCTTAAAATATTACAGGGGGAAATTGAGCCTAGTGAAGGCGATGTTGTAATGTCAGATAATGAAAGACTTGGAGTATTAAAGCAAAATCATTATGAGTATGATGAAGTAAAAGTAATAGATACTGTAATTAGAGGGAATGCTAGACTTTATGAAATAATGAAAGAAAAAGAGGAAATATATGCTAAGCCTGATTTTAATGATGAAGATGGTATTAGAGCAGGAGAATTAGAAGCACAGTTTGCCGAATTGAATGGTTGGATGGCAGAAACTGATGCAGCACAACTATTAACAGGTTTAGGGATAGAGGTAGAATTACATGAAAAATATATGAAAGATTTAACAGGACCAGAAAAAGTAAAAGTACTTCTTGCACAAGCATTATTTGGAAATCCTGACGTACTTCTTTTAGACGAACCAACAAACCATTTAGATATAGCAGCAATTGCTTGGTTAGAAGAATTTTTAATAAATTTTGAAAATACTGTAATAGTAGTATCACATGACAGACATTTTCTAAATAATGTATGTACACACATAGCAGATATAGATTATGGAAAAATTCAGTTATATGTTGGAAATTATGACTTTTGGTATGAATCAAGTCAACTTGCACTAAGGCAAATGAAAGAGTCAAATAAGAAAAAAGAGGAAAAAATAAAAGAATTAGAAGATTTTATACGTAGATTTAGTGCTAATGCTTCAAAATCAAAACAGGCAACTTCTAGGAAAAAAATGTTAGATAAAATTGTGCTAGACGAGATAAAACCTTCTACAAGAAAATATCCATATATAGAATTTAAACCAGAAACACCATCAGGTAAAGAAATACTTGAAGTTGATAATATATCAAAACAAATTGATGGAGAACAAATACTAAAAAATGTATCATTTAAAGTATTAAAAGGTGATAAAATTGCATTAGTTGGAACAAATGGAATAGCTAAAACAACATTATTTAAAATAATAGCAGGTGAGTTAAAACAAGATAAAGGAAAAATAACATTTGGAAAGACTATAAAATTTTCATATATACCACAAGATAATGAAAAATATTTTAAATCAGAAAAATCCATTGTACAATGGATAGCAGATGCATATAACATAAATGATGAAACTGTTATAAGAAGTTTCTTAGGTAGAATGCTATTTTCAGGAGAGGAATCTTTAAAGAAAGTAAACGTATTATCAGGTGGTGAGAAAGCCAGATGTATGATGGCAAGATGTATGCTTGAAAACCCAAACTTTATAATATTAGATGAACCAACTAATCATCTTGACCTAGAGAGTATAACAGCCCTAAATAATGGACTTGAAAGAAGTACGGCTGAAATGATATTTACATCACATGACCATCAATTTGTTCAAACAGTTGCAAATAGAATAATTGAAATTACAGATAATGGTGTAATTGATAAAAGAATTACATATGATGAGTATTTAGAATTAAAAACAAATGGTAAGTTATAGTAAATTAAACTAATAGGCATTGTAGGTGTTTATTAGTTTTTTTCTTATTCTATACTGTTATAATTAAAAATTGCATATTTTTATGTATGGTATATATTAAAAAATTGAAGATTTGTTGGACAAGTCTTCTTTTTTTTGCCAAAACTAGTCAAAAAATTTGTGTATAAATAATATATTTCTACACAAAATTTGGTATTAATATTGTATAACATATATAACTAAAAAGAAAGGTTATTGTTATGGATGAAATTTTTAAGAATTTACCTAGTAAACTTGCAAATGAAATAAGAAATATAGGTACAAAAGATGGGATAACAGAAATTAGATTAAGAGTTGGTAAAAGAGGAATTGTAATTTCTTCTGGAATTGAAATTTTGCTCAATTACACTATAACATTACAGGATTTGCTAGAAATATTAGTAAAAATATCTAAAAATTCAATATATGCAATACAAAATGATATAAATAATGGATTTATAGTAATATCAGGTGGTCATAGAGTTGGTATATGTGGTGAAACTGTTATGTGTGATGGAAAAATAAAGAATGTAAAATATATAAATAGTATGAATATAAGGGTGGCAAGACAGATGGTAGGCTGTGCAGATAAAATTATGCCAAATATTATAGAAGATGGAGAATTTTCTAATACCCTTATAGTATCACCACCTGGTTGTGGTAAAACTACAATGTTGAGGGATATAGTAAGGCAACTTAGTAATGGAATACCAATGCTTATGTACAAGGGTCATAATGTAGGGCTTGTAGATGAGAGAGGAGAAATTGCGTGTGTATGCAATGGAATAAATAATTTAGATGTTGGAATGAGAACCGACATAATATCTAATTGTCCTAAGAATTTAGGGATGGAAATGTTAGTAAGAAGCATGGGAATTAATATAATTGCAACAGATGAAATAGGAACTGGAAAAGATGTAGAGGCAATAAGATATGCAATTTGTAGTGGAGTAAGTCTAATATTTACAATGCATGGAAGAAATTACAAAGATATTTATAAAAAAGAAGGAATAGGAGAGATGTTAAACGATGGAGTTTTTTCAAATATAGTTTTTTTATCTAATAAGTTTGGACCAGGAACAGTAGAAAAGATTGATAAACTAACAAGTAACCATAAATTGGAGGTGATTTGATGGTTATATTAAAGTTCATAATTTGTGCTTCAATAGTAGTTATAACTTCATATATAGGAATATTAAAGGCAGGTAAACTTAGGACAAGAGAGCAGACCTTAAGGGAGGCAATTACTTTTTTTAGTCTAGTTGAAAATGAAATAAAATATATGGTGAGTATATTACCCAATGCTTATGAGATAGCAAGGCAAAAATTAAGTACTGATCTTAAAGTAGCAATAGGAAATATAGTAGTAGACATGATTTCTTTAGAAGATATTAATTTAATACATCAAAGTATTGTTGAAAATATATCTAGAGTATATAGTTTAGCAGATTATGATAAAAATATAATAATATCAACATTAAAAAATTTAGGTAGAAGTGATTTAGAAGGACAAATAAATATTATAGAAAATTCAATAAATATACTTGAAAATCAGGTTAAAGAGGCAAATGAAGTAAAACTTGTAAATTCAAAATTATATAGGACAATGGGGGTTATTGCAGGACTTATGATAGTAGTAATTGTTATATAGGAGGAGTTTATGGATATAGATTTATTATTCAAAATTGCAGGAATTGGAATTCTTGTAGCAGTTTTGAATCAGGTATTAAGTAAAGCTGGAAGAGAAGATCAAGCAATGATGACAACGCTTACAGGTCTTATAATAGTACTTATGATAGTTATTAATCAAATAGATAATTTATTTGAAACAGTTAGAACAACTTTTAATTTGTGAGGTGATGTATGGAAGTATTCAAAGTAGTAGGATTTGCTATATTTTCAGTAATTATTATACTAGTCATAAAACAGCAGAAACCAGAAATTGCATTAATTCTTACAGTTGCATCTTGTGTTGGTATTATGATATTTGGGATTTTTAAAATGTCAGGAATTATAAATATGTTAAATGAACTTGTAACCAACTCAGGTATGAATAAGGAATTCTTAGAAATAATACTAAAAGTTACAGGAATTGCATATATAGTTGAGTTTGGAAAGAATGTGTGTATAGATGCAGGACAAAGTGCAATTGCTACTAAACTTGAAATGGCAGGTAAAGTAATTATTCTTACATTGTCATTGCCTTTAATTAGTGCTTTAACTAATGTACTTACGGGGTTGATATAATGAAAAGAAAAATAAAGGCTTTATATATAATTGCTATTATAATAGTCTTGTGTACAAATAGTTATATTTATTCAAATGATGATGTCGCAGAAAGTGTTAAAGATGAGGTATCGACTGTATATGAATTTGATAAATATGTTGAAACTTTAAACAAATATGTAAAATCGGAGAGTACTGAAGATTTTGACTTGGAAAGTATGGCAGTAGGACTTATTAATGGTGATAATATTAAACCACAAAATATTATTTCAAAGCTAATTGGTATATTTTCAAAGGAACTTTTAAGTGCAATTAGGAGTGGAATAATTATTTATATTATAGTTGTAGTAATGGCAATTATTTCAAGTTTAGAATTAGACAAGGGGAGTGATATTACAAAGCTTTCTCATCTAGTATGTTTCCTTGCAATTTCAACATTTACAATTACTACTTTTATAGATGTAATTTCATTGTTTAAAAATGTAATTGGTACACTTACTACTGCTGTGCAGGTTATATCTCCATTTATGATGTGTATATTAATAGCAACGGGAGCAATAACTACAACTGGTATAATAGAACCATTATTACTGTTTTTGGCTAGTGCAATAGGATTTGCCATAAATTATATTGTAATACCATTTTTTAGTATTTCAGTTGCATTTAATGTTATATGTAGTATATCTGATAATTTAAGACTGAGTAAAATGTCAAAGATGTTTCCAAGTATTGCACTTACAATCACAACAGTTGCACTTACATTTTTCTTAGGTGTTTTATCACTTGAAACAAATTTAACTACCTCAGTAGACTCACTTGCGGTAAAAACTACACAAACAGCAGTATCAAATTTTGTACCTGTAGTTGGGAAATTTTTCTCTGATAGTTTTGAAACAGTAGTAGGTGCAACACAAATTATAGGAAAGGTGGGGGGCACACTTGGAATTATATGTATAATAGTAGTGGCAATTACACCTATAATAAAAATTGCATGTATTATGGGAATATATACATTAATTGGAGCACTAACAGAACCAATATTAGCAAATGATAATGTTATAAAGTATATATCAGGATTTGCAGAGTTATATAAAACACTTCTAGGTATATTAATAGGCGTAGTTATACTATTTGTAATTTCTACGGGTATTATATTAAACTTGGTTGGAAGTGTTGTAAAATAAGGGGGAAATATTATGATTAGTATATTTAAGAATTGGATTAGTTCAATGTTATGTATAGGAATATTTATAACTTTTATACAGCTTGTAATTCCTAGAACTAATTTGAAAAAGTACATATATTCACTTATAGGGATTGTAACAGTTCTTACAGTTGTATCTCCTGTAATAAATTTTTTTCAAAATGAAACTGTTGAAGATAGTGTAAGAGCGGTACTTGCAAATATTGGTGATAGCGGTGGACAAGAAGTTAATAGTGAAGATATACAACAAAAAAGTGAAGAAATGATAAAAAAACAGTTTATTGAAAGTTTAAAAAAAGATGTAGAAGATAGATTACAGGAAAAAAATGTTTCAGTAAATAAGATAAATGTGCTTTTAAGTGATGAATATGATATCCAAAAAATTGAAGTAAATATAAAAAAAGTAAATAATATGGGTGCAACAATTGATAATGTAAATGAAGTGGTAAGATATATAAATTCTGAATATGATATTGATTATTCCAAGATAACTGTAATTGAGGAGGGATAATATGGGAAACTATCTTGAAACACTAAAAAATATATCAAAAGATAAAAATAAAAAAATAGAAAATCTGGTTTTTTTGTTAATACTTTTAGTAATACTTTTAGTTGCAAGTAAATATATTTTTGGTGGTGACAAAAATTCAAATAATAATGTAGTTACTAGTAATAATACAAGTAGTAATGAGAATATAGATAATAGTAATACAGATGAAAAGAGTTATCAGAGTAATTTAGAGCAAAAATTAAGTAAAATATTATCTGAAATATCTGGAATAAGTGATGTTTCAGTAGTTATTACATATTCAAAAGAAGCTACTACAACTCCTGTATATAACGTGAAGGAAGAAGAAAAGGGTGAGGAAAAAAGTACAGAAAAAACAGTAGTATATAATGAAGATGGAAGTACAAAAAAGGTAGTTATTGAAACGGTAGAATTGCCAAAAGTTGAAGGAGTTATTGTTGTTGCAAGAGGGGCAGATTCTGCAGATATTAGGTCAAAAATTGCTACTGCGGTATCTAGTATAACTAGTGTAGCATCATATAAGGTGCAAGTATTTGAAAAAGATTAGGAGGGAGAATATGACAATTATAAAAAGAAGTAAACTTGCTATATTATCTATCGCTTTTATGCTTATGATAGCAGGATATATAAATTATAAGTATAATCCAGAAAGAGAGAAAAATCTAGGTCAAACAGTATATGTAAATGGTAAGGATAGCTTTACGTATGAAAATGTTAGTATATATTCAGAAGATAGTTCAAATGGTAGTGTTTCAAGTGATATACAACCTGTACAAGAATGTATAGGAAATAGTTGTAATGATAATGAGGAAGTGGTAACCCAGGCAAAGGAAGATGATTCTATTGCAGTGTTTAGATCGGATAGAGATAATATGTATTCGGAACTTAGTGAAAATTACAAAAATATTATAAATAATAGCAGTACTAGTAAAGAGGGCGTTAATGAGTATCAAGCCAAGCTTGATGAGTTAATAGCACAAAAAAATCTTATTGCAATGGTAGAAAATGTTATAAAAGCTAGAGGGATTGAAGATATAGTTATAATACCAACTAATAATGATAATATAAATGTTATAGTAAAAACAATAGATGAATTAAAACCTGAACAAATTGCACAAATACAGCAAATACTTGTGGATCAATTGGGAGCTAATGCATCTAAAATTAGTATAACGAGCAAGATGTAGGACATTGTGTATAAAAGAAGTTTTTAGTCTATTAATTAAAAGAGGGGGCATAATAAGAAAAAAGGGAATAAGAATATTTAACATTTAAAAAATATAAATTATAAAAAAATCTGTCAAAGTAAATTTATACTTTAACAGATTTTTTATATCAATTAATTATTTCATTAATTCTTGTATGAACTAATGATTCTGTAACTTCAAAAAATTTTGATAAATATCTTATAATGTATTTTGAATAAGATAACTTATTTGACGCTATCACGTATTGGCGTAAAAATGAAATTTCTGGCATTAAAATTGCATTTGCAAATCTATAACTTTCATCTATACTTAAAGTATTATCAAGTTTATATTGATGATGATAAAAGCTATTTTTAGAATATTTTTCATTGCCCAAGAAGTCTAATAGATATTTTCCTAATTCAATAGCCACCAAATATCTTTGTTGATATATACTTTGTTTTTTATCTACTATAATAACTTTTTTTACTTTGTAAATTTCTTCAGTATTACCATTTAAATAAATATGACTATTAATATCGTCATCAAGATTTTTTTTAAACACTTTTATAGAGAAACTTTTGGCAATTTTCACAATTGGTGTAGCATTTTTTTCTGAGACTTCTTCAAATTGTAAAATAGTGTCTACAAGTTGTTTAATATCACTGTATTTTAAGTTATATTGTGAACCATTCCGAAATTTGTTGATTAGTAATTTAGTTTGTTTTTCTAAAATATTCAAAATATACCTCCTAACATTTTCAATAATTTTTAATACAATCTTATTTGTTTCATCTTTAAAATAACAGAACTAATATACCTAATATAGTGTAAAAAGTAACTTCATTCATGGAACATTTCTCCTTCTAATATTAATTGAACTATTTTGATAGTTATGTAATTTACAGGTTAATAAATAATTATTTAAAGCTTATCATAGTTTTGTGTGTATGTCAAGCATTTTATTTTGTGAATTTTTTGATTTATATTGCATAATTCCTTGTATTGTAGTATTATATGTATGTAAATGTAAAATTTTAACTTTCTATTTTTGAAAAGGAAAAATGATAAAAGATTAGTGGATAACAAATTTGATTTTTAATCTCTTCGGGTTTAATTCCCCGACGCTTGCGTCGTAACAAACTAGGCAAACATTACGAAGTTTTGTTTGCTGGGGCGAATACCCCGCTCTCGAAGAGAGGCAAACATCTTTTCTAGATGTTTGAGGGCTTGCCCCGGGGAAGTTTATTAGGAAATAGTGATAGACATCATAGTAATTTTGTAGTTATATCAAAAGAAACTATGTATAAAACATCAGAAGATATGTTGGATGTACATTTTGACTACAAAATGAGTCCTTTATATGATAATGGTTCTTCACTATGTGCTTATGAAGATAATAATGAGATAGAAAAATTTTTTAAAGATAAAATGAAATTTGAATCACTAATAAATACAAAATCCAAATCAGCAATAGGCTGGGGAAATGAAAGACCGATTAGACATTTTGAATTATTAAAGAAATTAAAAGATAATGTTTATTCTCAAACAATAAAATATATTGAAAAAATAAAAAATAATATTAATGAAAATAATATTGATGGTGTTTTAAATAAATTTGGTAATAATATAATAAATGAAAATATGAAAAAGTTATTAAAAGTGTATATTTTGGAACGAAGGAAAAGAATGTTAGAAATATATGATTTGAAAGATGAGGTGTAAATAAAAATGGAACAAGATTTTGTATATTTAGTTTGGAAAGATGTAAAAACAGGGAAAAAATTTAAAGTTGCAAAACTGTATAAGGAAAAAGGCACATTTTATTTTAAATATAATCCTGAAAATGTTAAAGAGGCTCAAAAAAATGGATTTACATTATTAATTGCATTTCCTCAAATTAATGCTTTATATGATAATCCTAGACTATTTGCTATTTTTGCAGCGAGATTACCAGAACCAACTAGACCTGAAATTAAAGAAATATTGAAAAATTATGGAATGTCTGAATATGATGATTTTGAACTATTAAAGAGAAGTGGAGCAAAACTTCCTACTGATAATTATGAATTCGTAAGATAAGTTATAAATTTTGGGTTTAATTAGCAAATTTAATAAATGATGTAAGATATGTCTCGTAAGTATATTGTTAAGAGATAAAATAATACTAACTAATTAATAAAAGAAATGTAAAAATTTGGTAGGAATTTTATTTTAAATTTGATAATTTGTATAAAGAATATATAAAAGAATTATAATAAGGACATGTTGAACAATAATTTTATTTTTCAATATGTCTTTATAAATTTCCCTAATCTATATAATTGGGTTTTCCTGTTATTTTATTAATATTTTTCGTATTACTATAAATAGTAGATTATAAATATACTAATTTATCTTTGTTTTTCGAAAATATTGATGTAATTGTTCATTATCATTATAGTATTTAGCATAGCTCAAACATTTCTATAATAGAAATGAATATATATAATATATTTGTATGCCTGTATTGAGGGAATTTATTGAAAGTTATAAAAAAATGATCCTATTTCTACCAACTGTGTTACAATTTATTAATAAATATAAAAATATGAATGGAATTTATGAAAAATAAAAAAGTTGCTAAATGTTTATATATATGATATAAAATAAATATATGAAATAAATAATAAATTATTTTTAATGATAAGGTTGATATTGGAGGAGAAAAATGTCATTAGATAATATGTTAGCTTATGCTGAAGTTTATGAGATATTAAATATTTTAGAAGAGGAATATGTGGAAAAAATACCAAAAAAAATTGTAGACTTTTTTGAAAAAGAAAGAATAAAAGAATACAAACCAGATATAAAAGCAAATGTACCACTAATTGATCAAAATTTAAAAAGAGAAACTTTTGTGTTACTTGCCATACTAAATCTTAACTATTGGTGTAATAGTCAGGAAGAAAAAAGGGAATTTTTAAATAAACTTAATGAAAATGAAAAAGCTATGAGAACACTTATTGAAAAAAATAATTCTGATAATATGTTTGAGGGTAGAGGAAATAATGATAGTAATAATGTACAAGTTGTCGATATATCCAATTATTTACCAATAAAATATGAAAATCAAAGTTTATTCAAAAATATTGTAGATAATATTAGAGGATTTTTCAAGAAAAAATAAAATATATTAAAAAAATATAATATGAATTTTAGAACACAGAGGGGGAAGTATGAGGTCATGCAATCAACACAAGAAATAGCAGATAATGTATCAATAGATGAATTGATAGAAAAATCAATTAAAATTAATGCTAATATGAAAGGTGGAAATAAAAAATGTTTTTTGTTTGAAAACTATGCTTTGTTAGAGGGTTATATAGATGAGAATAAAGTAAAGCTGCTAATAAGTGCAGGCGAAAGATTAAAGTCAAAAGGAGTAAATATAGCAAGGACATTAGAGTATAAATTAACAGATAAAGAATATGGCTATTTGTTACAAGAAAGAGCATTTGGAAC
Organism: uncultured Clostridium sp.; assembly: GCA_948470565.1. Taxonomy (GTDB): domain Bacteria; phylum Bacillota; class Clostridia; order TANB77; family CAG-465; genus CAG-465. Next base: position 1,009 of record CAOKPF010000053.1, on the reverse strand, counting down.
TCCACTTCATAATAGAATTAACTATGATATACCAAAAGAAGATATACCTTTTCAAAAGCAGTTATATATTAGTAGACTAGAGGCATTAGCAGCAGAAAGTCAAAAGTTCTATGATAAATTTGTAGATGATTGGTTAGAAATTCAAAATGAGAAAATCAAAATTGATCCTTCAAAAACAGATAATTTTTATTATCAAGAGGGAAAAGGTATTACATTTATAGATCTAGAAGCAGTTGGGAGTGTCGAGGAAAGTGAAAAGTCTATTGAAACTGTATGTAGTGAAATAGCAGCAGTGTTATCGGCTTCGAATAAATATTGGAATTTTATTGGAGATGAAAGTGTATCAGATATAATAAAGAATAGTTTATCTGTTGTATTTACAAAGCTTGAAAGTTCACTAGAAAAGAAAGGAATGACATTAGAAAATATAAGGACAATTTTAAATAGTAGATGTCCTGCTGTTGGTTTAGGGAATTCGACAATAAAAAATGATAAATTAGAAAGTAAAGAAAGTATGCAAGATAAGAATAAAAAAATGTCTATAAAAAATTTAAGAAATGATATATTAAGTTGTGGAGTAATTAGAACTGAGATAGAAACTCAAGTTGAAATTATGCAAAAATATCATGATTTAGATTTATTACGAGCTAAGAAAGAACAAGGATTACTAACTTCAGATGAAGTAGTTATGTTACATGAAAGTGAGATTAATATAGCTAAATCAAGAGAAGAATATAGAAAAAGTTTAAATAAAGAAACTATAAAACAGGATATTTCTGAAAGTTAATATTAGTAATTTTTAGTTATGATTACTTATAAAATACAAAAATAAAATATTATTTATATGTTGTTAAAATAACTATTGAAGGATATTTTTATGTTATTAATATATTGTGAAAATACTAAAATATACACGTTTTTTTAAATAATAGTTGACAAAACAAGACTAAAGAGATATAATGTCAAGTCAGTTATGACACTTTTTGCCGAAAAAAAGCTAGTCAAAATG
>CAOKPF010000052.1 GCA_948470565.1 uncultured Clostridium sp. | reverse complement strand
TCTTAATACTTTTTAATTTGATTTTTTTAGTAGTTATTAATTCGCTAATCAACACCTTAATTCTTTTGTTTCTTATTAAGACTCATAAATTATATATTTAAAGATATACTTTTTTAGCTTATAAGTGTGTGTGTGTGTAAAGCTTTTTATTATATATCTTTTAAATATATTTTCATTGTAACATATTCTGAAAAAATCTCTCTATATCCTATTATGTTGCTATACATGTATATTGGTATGATTGTTTCATTTTATGTACAATGCTATATCTAGTATATACTACTATTACTGATTTTTTTGTCATATTCTGTTTTTTATCAAAAATTTTACTGGAATATATTCCCAACAAATTTCTTATTTTTTAATTCAGACAGCACAAATACCAATAGCTATTTTATTAACTATTGGTATTATTTAAATATATATTTTTGACACAATTGCCCCTTGGTTTTTTCTACTATTATCTAATACATCTACGTGTGTGTGTGTGTGTGTGTGTAGTGTTATCATATGTGTAGCGATTTTATTTGACATAACTTGTATCATGTGCTATCTTCCTTTCTTTTGTTCAATTTTATTATACACCATTCTATTTTATTTTTGCAATACTTTGTTTGTATTTTTATAATTTTATTTTTTTACAAAAAGTAGAAAATAATTTTCTCTAAGACAATGAATACGAGAATAAGTGTTATAGTATATACTAAAATATAGTATTCAGTATTTATTATAAAATAAACAATATACTTAAAATTTCTTACAATATCTATAAAAATTCAAAATACATTTTATACTATACTTTATTTTTCATATACCTGATTTTTTCTTGCACAATTTTACAAACTATACTTTTATCTAATAAATATTTAATTTTTACTTGACAATATTCCTGAATTATACTATAATTTGTATCAATACAACATTTAATTATTATTTTAATAACATAATAACAATAATTTCTAAGGAGGTAGCAGTATGAAGAATTATAGTATTGGCTCAGGAGAAGAAAAATATTCTATAACGTTAGATGACAATAATCAAATACTCCATGTAACAGAAGGTAACAACTTATCTGAATTTAGGAGAGATCCTGATTTTAATTCTAATCTATTATTACTAGCATTTCAACATTTATCTATAGGAGCTCCAAAAAAGTTTGAGGAACTATATGAAATTTTGAGAGAAAATGATCCTAACATGTTTGAAATTGCATCGTTAGCAATAAATAATATAAGTGATCCAGACTAAATATTTATAATAATTAATACAAAAATTATTAAAATAGGGTATAGAAAGATTATACACCTTGTACCTCTCATGCACCATATATACGGATCTCGTATATGGTAATACATTTGTATTAATATCACAAACTACTTAAGGTAGTATTCTAGAGGATTGACCAAATCTGGTCTTTCCTCTTTCTTTATAGCTAGAACTTTTGGACTTAGTAGGAAATTTACTACATTCATTCCACATCTCATATATCAATCTAATCATGAATTTACTACTTTAAATATATCTTCACCACTAAAATTACATTTTAATATATTATTTAATATTTGTAAGTTAGTATATATATTCTTCTGTGTCTTTTCCATTGTTTTATTATTATTACTCTTATTTTTTATCTCAATCATTTATATATGATAAAATAAAAGTATAGAAAATTGTGTACTTTTACTTTCCACTTTTTCTGTACTTTTATTTTTCTATATACACATTGAACCAAGATTTTGCTACACACTTCCTCCACGTCACACCTCACGATAAAACACTTGGGTTTCACTATATGATTGGCGATGTATACCTCCACTACGTACTTTTACCGATTAACTAGACGACATGCCTGGCACACATTGATAAAAAGCTGAATTGTAATATTTACAATACAGCTTTATATATTATAACAATTTAATTTTCTACTTTTTCTTTACAACCATTACTATGAATTTTTCTAATTAAATCTAATATTATGGTTATTCCAACAAATGTTACAAATATACTAACTAAAATTAATATATTTCTTCCTGCCACTCCTACATCTTGCAAAATTAGTGCTTCCTTTAGTAACTTTACTGTATATGTCATAGGCATAAATGAATATATTTTTTGGAAAAATATAGGTACTGTTTCAATTGGGAATGTTCCACCACAAGCTGAAAGTTGCAGTACAAGAAACAATATTCCAAGAAATTTACCAACATCACCAAAATTTACAATCAAAAATTGTATTATTGACAAGAATACTAATGAAATTAACATACAAGTACCAAAGTAAAGTGACATATTTGTAACGCTAAATCCAAGTCCTACTTTTAATACAATTCCTAAGACAATGGCTTGTGATATTGCAACTAAAGCATACCCTAAATATCTAACTAACTTATTTTTAGCATTTCTTCCAAGCAATTTAAACCTATCATCAGGATCATAATACAATGCTATTAATAACATTAAATTACCAACCCATAGAGAAACTGATATAAAATAAGGGGCAAAACCTACTCCATATGATTCAACTTTTCCATAATCATCTTCTATTACTTCAAAAGCGTTATTAGTATATTCTTCTAATCCATCTAAATCTTTTAATTTTTCACTAGTATTAAATATATTTTCATCTATTGTATTTTTAAATGTAGTAGTACCATTAAATAAAGTATTACTTCCATTAATTGCTGTTTTTACTCCATTATCAAGTAAATTAATTCCATCCTTTATCTTTGCAGAACTAACACTTAATGTATTTAAACCTGTAACTAGATTATTACTTCCAACAGATACTTGAGATATTCCACTATTAAGTTTAGCCAAAGAATTAGAAAGTGTCTTTGTAGCATCACTTACTTTAGGCAAACTTGTAGTAGCAGATTTTAAATTTTGCATATTAGTATTAAATTCATTTACTTTTACATTCAAAGTATTTCCAGTCGCTAATAATTTTTGATAATCTGCAGAATTTTTTATTCCCATAACAATAGCTTTAGTTTTAGGATCTGTAGTTGTATTTATAATTGTATCAAGTATATTACTAAAATTACTATTTACAGTTTCTACATAACTACCAATCCCTGTACTTAAAGTATTACTAGCTTTAGCTAATTCTGATGTAGAACTAGTTATTTTAGGTAAATCTTTTGTAGAATTTGAGAGAGTAATACTTCCATTGTAAATATCTAAAATTCCTTCAGATACCGTATTTATTCCAGTATTTAAAGTTTTACTACCATTAAGAGCACTACTTATACCATTATTAAATTCATTATAACTAGAACTTAAAGTTGTAGTACTATTACCAATAGTATTAAGTCCATTATTTAAAGAAGATACTCCATCATTTATTGTACCTGCTGCTTCACTTATAGTTTGTAAACTACTTGGTACTTCATTTAATTTATCTGTAAGAATATTTATAACTTCTTTTGTAACTTGAGCTTGTAGTTCCTCTTCCATTGCAGTAACCACTTTATTTATTATTTGTGAAGCTAAATAACTAGACTTTTGATTTGGTGAATATGTAATAGTGGTAGTCTTTCTATCTTTTGTAGCTGCAGATGAAAGATTACTTGTAAAGTCACTTGGAATACTTATTAAAGCATAATAATCACCATTTACTAAACCATCTTTTGCTACATTTTCATCTACAACATCAAATGTCATAACATCTTTATCAATTAAACTTTGTGTAAGTTTATTTCCCAAATTTTTTTCTTCATTACCAATATCATTATTTACTAATGCAATTCTTATATCTTTTAAATTTCCATATGGATCCCAAAATGCCTTTAAGTAAAAAAAACTATACATAAGTGGGATCAAAATTACACCAATTATTATTGCGACTTTTAGTACTTTTTCTTTCTTCATTTAATTACTTCCCTTCTTTTAAAATTCCATTTTTTAAAATAGACATAATATTATCAGATAATTCTTTTTCATCTAACTCACTAGATTTACTATTCCATTCAAACATTAAGGAAATATATAATTTATAAATTAAAAATGAGGTCATCTCTATATTAGATACACATATATAACCATTATCCTTAGCTTTTTGTAAATTTTCTAAAATATAATTTTGAATTGAATCATCTAATTTTTTAAGTGAGCTTTTTACTGTTTCCATTTTTATATTTTCAGATTCTTGACTTAGCATAACTAAAAGTTTATCACTCTTTTTATGCTTAAATAACTCATATAATACTTGATGTATAGTCTCAAAAAAATCTAATTTTTTCTTCTCTATACTTTGTATCATTTTTTTAGTTTTTTTAACCTCCTCTTCTAAAAAATAATTTAATAAATCCTCTTTATCTCTAAAATATGAATACAATGTACGCTTTGTAACACCTGCAGTTTCTGCAATTTCACTCATACTAACTTTTTTATAACCATACTTTATAAATAAAATTCTTGCACTCTCTATTATTTGTTCCTTTTTCATTTCCTCACCTATACAAGTATACTAATTTAGTATATTAGTATACTTGTTATTATATTCACATATTCGTATTTTGTCAACTATTTTAGAAAAATTTGTATAAAAAATTACATTTATAAATAATTATGAAATAATTTTCATATAAACTCTATAAAACAAAAAAAATATTTGACATTTCTATAAAATATGATAAAATATAAATATATATTTTTTATGTAAATAATAATTTAAATTTACTTTATAAATTTAATAGGAGGTAGTATTATGAATACACAAACCATTTTAAAAGAAATTATCCCAGATTCAAAAGTTGTTATGAGAAAAAAAGAACGGTGTTACGATGGACAAAAAGGTATTGAAACCTTAGATGAACTCTGCTTCATATTAAGTAGGAAAACAAAGTCTGATATATTTAATACTATAATGAATAAATTTAAAAAGGTAAAAATTATTTGTTCATCTTCTAGTAAATTATTAGATGATTGTGCCACTACTTCTATATCTATTGACAATCAAAAAAAAATTACTAGTATAAATTATGTTGATATTCCTGAACTTACTAGATTTTCAATGATGTTTTATCCCTATCTTTACGAGGGATGTAGGGTTTTATACTTTAGTTCAAGAATAGGTATGGAATGGAAATATGAACATGAAATTGGTTCTCATATACTTCCACATTTTGTTACATTATATGCAATTGATAATTCAAAAGATTTATTTGATATAGAAACTATAAAAGCTGCAAAATCATTATATGTAGTTGCACTATATAATGGCTTAACACAAGATCTAAAAAAATTTAATATTTCTAAAAAAGTACCAGCTTTACTAAATTTAGATGTTATAGCAATTATGAAAGCAGTTACTTTATATGAAATGATAAATAAAAACAAAGATTTTTATAATATATTAAATGCAATTACAGATAATACAAACAGTATAGGTAAAGAATTAGATTATAATAATAAAAATTTAGACATTAATAGTAAAAATGTAACAAATTATTGTTTGAAATTTATAAAAGACAATGCATATTGCTTATATGATGATTAAAAATAAAAAATTACAATATAATACCACTTTATAAAATATAAAGTGGTGTTATATTTACTAATATCTTATCATTTTTTGGCACCTCTGTCCAGTTATAGCCTATATAGCAGAAAAATAATAAGCTGCAATAAAGTTCCAAAATGTTGGATAAATATATGGATAAAATAAATAAATCTTTTATTTTAGTTAAATTTATTATAAATAATTATTTTATATTATGCCACCGCATTATGTTGTTTAATAAGGTTAATTTATATTCCAACATAAACTTTTTCATATTAGTCTAATGAATATCAAATATATTGCATAAAAAATAGCCTCTTACCATTTTCATGATAAGAAGCTAAAATTACATATTATCTCTACACTTTTTGCAAACACCATCTTCATCTACATGTTTTGAATAAGTCCAACATCTAGGACATTTAGAACCAGTTGATTTTTCAACAACAACTTTGTATTCATTTGATTTTTCTACTTTCAATTCAGATATAATAGCAACAAGAGCTATATTTTCTTTATTTTCATTTATAAAGTCGTACTCTTTGTCTATTGCATATATAGTAATCTCAGAGTCTAAAGAATGTCCTACTATTTTTGCAGTTCTTGCCTCTTCTATATCTCTAGCAAAAGATTCTTTAATTTCAAAAATTTCATTCCACTTTTCAACAAGTTCTACATTATCATAGTCATTAGTTGGATTTGGAAAATCTTCTAAAATAATACTTACCTTTTTGTCTGGTTTATTTATATAACTATATATTTCCTCTGCTGTAAAGCTAAGTATTGGCGAAATTAATTTTGTAATTGTTACAAGTATGTCATACATTGTTGACTGACTACTACGTCTAAGTTTATGACTTGGATTAAACGTATATAGTCTATCCTTTATAACGTCTAAATATTTACTACTAAGTTCTGCTGTACAAAATCTATGTAATTCACTATACACAGAATGATAATCATAACTATTATATGCTTCATTTACATACTCAACTAATTTATTTAACTTATACATTATATATCTATCAATTTCATCTCTATTTTTATATTCTACATAATCTTTTTCAGGTTCAAAATCATATGTATTTCCAAGTAAAAATCTTATTGTATTTCTAATCTTTTTATAAACTTCTGAAACTTGTTTTAGAATATCTTTTGATAATCTAATTTCACTATGATAATCAGATGAGCATGCCCAAAGTCTTAGTATGTCAGCACCATATTCATCTATTATATCCATAGGTGATATGCCATTTCCAAGTGATTTAGACATCTTTTTGCCATCACCATCTACTACCATACCATGTGTTACAACTTCTTTGTAAGGTGCACATCCTTTTATAGCAACAGATGTTAGTAAAGATGATTGAAACCAACCTCTATATTGATCATTTCCTTCTAAATACATATCTGCTGGACCTTCTGGTAAACCATATTTATCATTTAATACCCCCTGATGTGATGTTCCAGAATCAAACCATACGTCCATTATATCAGTTTCTTTTACTAGTTCTTTGCAACCACATTTACATACTAGTATATCTCCTATAAGTTCTTCAGGTGTTAAGTCAAACCACGCATTAGAGCCAAACTTTTCAAATTTACTTCTAATTTTTTCAATAGTTTGCTCATTTATATATTCTTTGCCACAATCTCTACAGTAAAATATTGGTATAGGAACTCCCCAACATCTCTGTCTTGAAATACACCAATCAGTTCTATCCTTTATCATATTAGTCATTCTTTCTACACCCCAACTAGGATGCCATTTTACATTTTCAATTTCAGATAAAGCTTTTTTTCTAAATCCATCTATTGAAGCAAACCATTGTGTAGTAGCTCTATAAATTACAGGCTTTTTGCATCTCCAACAATGAGGATATTGATGTGTTAACTCTTTCTTTGCAAATAAACTACCATTTTCCATTAAATCAGTTATAATTGCTGTATTTGCTTTAGTATAGTAAATTCCTTCATACTTCCCTGAATCTTTAGTCATTTTTCCATGTTTATCCACTGGAACTATAATCTCTATATCTTTATATCTCTTACAACAAAGATAATCTTCATGTCCATGTCCTGGAGCTGTATGTACGCAGCCTGTACCTGCATCCAATGTTACTAAAAGATCTTTGTCTGAACCTAAAATTACTCTAGATGTTTTATCATTTATTACAGGACTTATACAAATTATATTTTCAAGTTTATCTCCTTTAAATTCAGACAATATATTATATTCATCTATTTGCCCTATTTGCATAACAGTTTCAACTAATTCTTTTGCTACAATGTAATTTTCTGTTTTTCCAGATTTAGTAGCATTAACAAGTGCATATTCAAAATCTGGATTTACTGTAATTGCTTGATTTCCAGGTAAAGTCCAAGGTGTAGTCGTCCATATTACAAAATATGTATCATCTAAACTTCCATATTTTCCAAATAAATCCTTATCATATTTTACTTTAAACTTTACGTAAATTGACGTAGTAGTATCATCAGAATATTCAATTTCAGCTTCAGCAAGAGCAGTTTCACAATCACTACACCAATATACAGGTTTTAAATCTCTATAAATATATCCTTTTTCGTACATATCCCAAAATACACCAATTTGTTTAGACTCAAAATCTTTATTTAGTGTCAAATATCTCTTCTCTGGATCTCTATAATCACCAAGTCCACCCATTCTTTCAAATTGAGTTGCAGTTCTTTTTACAGCATCTAAAGCATAATCTTTACAAATTTCTCTAAATTTTGAAACACCTACATCATCTTTCATTATCTTTTTTTCTTGTTGCACTTTTTTCTCAATAGGTAAACCATGTGTATCCCAACCAGGTACATACGGTGAATAATATCCATTCATAGTTTTATATCTTATTATTATATCTTTTAAAATCTTATCTAAAGCATGTCCTGCATGTATATCACCATTAGCATATGGTGGTCCATCATGAAGTATAAAATTTTTACCAGTATGTCTATTTTTTTCTAATGCTAAATAATATGCTTTATTTGAAATAATATTTTCTAATATATCAGGTTCTTTAGCAGGTAAATTACCTCTCATTTGAAAATCTGTTTGTGGTAAATTTAGTGTTTTAGAATAATCTTTTTTCTCATTAATATCCATAATTTCTCACTCCTCATTTTTACTTGAAATATTATACCACTTTATATATAATTTTGCAAACAAATATACAATTTTAAAAATAAATATTTATTTTATAATTTTCTTTTTATTATAATGATATATATTTAAAATATTTATTATTTTATACAAAAAATATCTTATAATATACATAATTTTTAAATTCTTATTTACTTTTTATTAAAACTATGATAAAATTCTTATACAAAAAATTAAACTTATAACTAACTAGTTAATTTGAATTTTTATTAAAGGGGGCAGAAATTTTATGATTTATGGAATAATTATATGGCTTGTTTCATTTATTGTAAGTGTTCTATTACAACGGTTAGGAATCGTACAAAACCATAGTGTTGTATTTTTAGTTTTACAAATATTAATAAATATATGCTACTTACCTAACACTGTATTTAGCTTATATAAATTATCTAAATTACATGCACTGCAAAATGCTTCAAAAGAAGAACTATATAATGAAGAGGCAAGATTTAAATTCTATTTTGATATGTTGTGTAGCAATATTATAGGATTATTAATTACTTTAGGCTTAACAATACTTGTAACAATATTGCTAAAAGTGGATTTTTTTACTTCTTTTGAGATTATTACTCTGTCTGCAATTGCATTTAGTAGCGATGATAGTGAATATTACCAGACAATGTAATTTTTTCTAAATAAAAAAGGAACTTTGAATTTTATATATTTAAAGTTCCTTTTTTAATTATAAAATATTTATATATTATATTATAGTGCTAAAATAAAAAATATAATATATTGTTTAACACTCTACATATATATACTCATATCAATTTTATATATAGTATATTCTTCTCCTGAAGCATTTACATTTTTTATACATTTTCCTTCGTATATTACTTCTAAGTTATCTGCTGCATATGATATTTTTATTTCACTACTTCTTTCTATATAATATATATCTGTTTTTCCTTCATCTATAAATTCTTTTATAATTCCTTCTATAGTATTACTACTTATACTTCTTACTCCACCCATCAAATTATCATAATCTGATATATATGTAAAATAATTCTCATCATCTATACAATAAAATAAATATTCATCTTTTTTTAAATATCCTATTACTGCATTTACCATATCTTCATGTCTACATATAAACACTGCTCCTTTATTTACATTTTCTTTTATATACTCTGCTGTATCCTTACTGGCTGAATAACTTTTTGTATAGTCTTCTATCATTAATTTTCCATATTGTGGTATTGTTATTACTAATATTATTACAAAACTTATACTTAATATTTTTCTATATGTTTCTTTATTTTCTATACTTTTCTCGTCTTCATTGTAGTTCCATAACCAAAACATCATTGTATATATTATTAATACTACTCTGTATACATTTGAAAACCATTTTAATGTTTCTAATACTATACAAAATAACAATTGCCCCCAAAATATCACTGCTTGTTTCTTATTCCCAATTATTGCTAGCGTTGCAAGTATTACTGCAATATCTATAACTGCAAATTTCCAATATGGTACAATTGCACTACCAACTAACTGAAACTTTATTTGTTTTATTAGTGATATTAGGTCCATAAATATTGTATATATATTATTGTCTCCCTTATATTTACTAAATTCCATTACAAATGTTGTTGAAAAATACATTTGCAAAGCTTGTAATAAAAATATTATAATTCCCAACATTCCTATTATACTAGAACATATTACTTTCTTTTTTTCATACTTTTTATTCTTTAAACCTTCGATTATATAAAATACTAATAATAAAAATACTGTTGGTAACATTATAACATGAGTATTTGCTAATAAAAACAGTAGTATATTATACTTATATGGTTTTTCATGTCTATTTTTATATACCACTGCAATAAGTGCTAAAAACAATGGTATCATACTATAACACCTTGAATGTGCACTATAAAAATACATAAATCCTGTACTAAATACTAATAATACTTTTAAAAATTTATTAAATGGTGCTTTTTTTAATATTATTGCTACTGTTACTATACAAAAACTCCATGATATATATTTAATTATTTCACAACTAAATCCAAACTTTGCAAATGGTACAAGAATTAAATGCCACATACATGAATGTCCTTCTTTTGCCATCTGTTTTATTATTCCTATTATTGGTAAATCTCTAGCTATTAGCCAGGCTTGCATTTCATCTCCCCATAATTCATGTGTCCTTACTGCAAAATATGATATTACAATATATATACTAAATATTCCCCAAAAAAATATTTTATCACTTTTTTTATCTGTCATTTTTTCTCATTCCTTTAATCAACTGATCTTTCTTCTCAAAAATCTCTTATGTCACAAAACCAACGTACTATTAATCACTGGGCATTTATCTAATACATTAGAAATTTTATCTTTAGTATTTTACTATTTACTAACTTTATGACTACTATGTTATTTTTTAGTCTTGAATCCCAGTCTATACTCTAAAATTTACTACTAAATATAGATAGTCAATTTGAGCACAGTTATTATATTCTTAACTTAAACATTTTTGAAAAAGTAAAATCTTTTTACTGCCAAAAGCATCGAATTTTGAATTTTATCTACCAATAGGAATTTTTATTGAAATTAAAAATTTTACAAATTTTTTAACATAGCATATTAAAGTTCTATATTTATTAATTTTATATTAAAATTATAATAAAACGGTTATTCCGAAAAGTATGTGATTTTTATCCTTATTATAATAACCTATCCTGAATTTTATTATTTTTACATTCTTATTTCTATATATTTATTATTTCTATAAATTCTATTGTCACGTATTTTTTGAAGAACCAATAAAATCAACAATTAAATCAATAAATCACCCCGATGCCAAGCATACGGGGTATTAGTTTGCCCTAATCAAATAAAGTTATCTGTCCCCTATATAATTTTGTGTATTCTTTGTCTTGATTTCGTACGTAATTTTGCTTCTTATTAGCATTTTTCACTACTGTACTAACAAAATGCCTGTGCTCCATATATTTCCTCCCCATAGTTTTTGATTCACTTCTGGATACAGTCTATATATCTCCTTTGATGCTATACTTTTCAATATTTTCACTATACTCTTTGGAGCATATGATGGTACTGACTTTATCAAGAAGTGAACATGAGCTCCATCTGTTCCTATTTCCAGTACATTTATCTCATATTGCTTGGCTATTTCTCTGCATGTATTTATTAGTATTTTATCTACTCTATTATCAAAAATTACTCTTCTATATTTTGCTGTGCAAACATAGTGGTACAATAATATTGATACATTGTACAATTTATGTTTATATTCACTCATTTTTTATCATCCCATCTTTTTATATCTATATTGTACCACAGTTCTTGTTACGATGCAAGCATCGTGGAATTATATCCGAAGAAATTAAAAAATATTTCATTGCTTATTATATGTAATTTAGTATTACTTTATATTTTAAAGGGCTGTAAAAAAAGTCCCTTCTTTAGATATTTAAATTCAAAACTATTATCAATTAGCAGTTACATATATTTTTTCTGATACTCCATTTATAGTTACCTCTTAAACAAATGATTTGCTCGAACAACCACTAGTATATGTTAAGCCACTTAACTCATAACTACTAGTAAGTGTCGATGATGGTATTGGAACATATATAGAACCACATATATATCCTGTACTGCTATAACTAAATACTAAATTACTACCTGATATACTTCTACCACTAGTTACTGAGAATAATACACCTGATTCAACTGTAATCTGTTTCGCTCCAACTATTCCAATTCCATCTGATGCTGTTGCACTTATAGGTACTGATTTTAATGCTAATCCTCCTGTTACTACTCCTGAACTATTTACTATCGCTATACTTGTATCACTGTGTTTCTGATACTGTTTCTTTTTCATTTCCTGCATTATCTGCTGTCTTTACATATAAAGTCCATTTTCCCTCTTCTAAATTATGAGATATAGTTTGCGTTGTCGAACTAAATGTTCATTCATAATTCTTTAATGCTGGTTTTGAACTTCCTGTTGTTCCACTTGTTATGCTTGCTGATGTTGCTACACTTATTGTTGCATCTTTTGGCGCTAATTTATCTATTTTATCTATTGTTTTTTGTACTGTATCTGATATACTCCAGTAGGTTCCCTTTGCTCTTGCATATACTGTTTGATTTGAACTTATTATTAGAGCACTACTATATGTTTTCCATGCACTTCCATCGATACTATATTCTTTTTGATATGCATTGCTTGGATATGTTATTGTTACTGTTACATTTCCTTTTGTATATACTGTTGGTTTTATTTCTATTGTTGGTGTACTTGGTGGTATATTATCTATTGCATATCCTCAACTTACAAATACTTTTTGATTTCCTGCATTATCTGTTACTAATGTTTGCAAGTAATTTGTTGCTATTATACTATTTCTTATTATACTTCCTCCATTTGTTACTGTTACTGCACTATTCCAGCTTGTATTGTTTGTTGCAAGTGCTGTATTACTTGTTGTCCATTGATATTTTATGCTTGCTATTCCACTGCTACAATATCCACTTGCTGCCGCTGCATCTGTTTCTGTTACTTTTATTGTTACACTCTTCACATTGCTTGCTGTATTTGGACTATATGTCACACTTGCAGACGCTAGTTTATCTATCTTGTCTATATCTTTTTGAGCTGCTGTTAATACATTTCCTGTTAAGTCTGTTACCCTTGCATATACTCTTTGATTTGTTACTATTGATAATGCTGCTGTATATGGGTTCCATGTTATAGAAAATCAGGGATTTAAAGAACAAAAAAGGACATCAGGATTTGACTTAAAACATGTGTATTCAAAGAATATGAATACAAATAAAATGATATATACAATAATCCAAATATGTCACATGATAATACAGATAATAGAGCATTCAGATATAATAGGAAAATTTGAAGAGACATATGGAAGTGTAAAGGAATATAATGCAAAGTTTTATGCAGATTTATTATATGTACAATTAGATGAAAAAAATATATAAAAATAAATATACAAATAAGATTTCCAAATGAGAGAATTATAATATAAGAGAACATTGAAAAAGAAAACAAAATTTCTTAAGAAAGAATTATAGGGACATTGCGTGCTTTTTTAAGAAATAATAAGTGCTTGAAAGTATTGATATTACTTCATTGTGAAAAAATATATTGCATATTTTTGCCTTTTTTGATAAAATATGTATATATAATTATTGGAGGGTTTATATGAATAATTTATATAACTCTCAAAATTTTATTACTTCTCATCTTCGTGCTACTTTTAATTGAGACCGTAATTTAAACTGTGGAAAAAATGTAACATTTTTTCACAGTTAATTTTGTAATAGAAGAAAAAATAAAAATTAAGTTGATGAAAAATAAGAGAGAATACAAAACTAGAAGAAAAAGGAGTGAATTAGACATGGAAAATTTTGATTATGAAAAGGAACTATCAATATGCAAAAAATTAGAAGACATACAAGAAAAATGGTTTAGTACAAAGAATAGTAAAAGATGCAATATAAAAACTATTGCAAAAGGAGTTCAATGAACATTTAGAAAATACATCATCATATAGAAATGGATATAATAGTAAAAAAGCAAGAACAGAATATGGAGATGTAGAAATAAAAGTCTCAAGAGATAGAGAAAGTAAATTTGAGCCAGAAATATTAAGTAAAAGGCAAACAATATCTAATGGTATAAGAGTATATAGAATAGTTTGTGTAAACTAGAATAAACTTTCTACGATAATTAAACAGAT
This sequence comes from uncultured Clostridium sp., assembly GCA_948470565.1. Classification (GTDB taxonomy): domain Bacteria; phylum Bacillota; class Clostridia; order TANB77; family CAG-465; genus CAG-465. The sequence continues at coordinate 862 of CAOKPF010000052.1, read as the reverse complement.
GCTATATTTTAATTAATATAGTGTCTGTTTTTAACTTAATTAAATTATATAGTATTTCATTTATTTGTCAAGATTCATTTATCTAAGGTATCAATATTATGTAATTTGATACCTGTCTATTATTTGTTATTTCACTTTATATTCTTCCTTCAAAAAATATCCTTAATTCATTTTTTATTACGCCCCAATTTTGATACGGTTGTGTCCATTTTTCTGTTATTATTTCTGTTGCCAAATATATACTCTTTTCAAGTGATTGTATTGATAGAAATGTTGGTCTTCCTTTATCTATTCTCTTATAAATATTATTCAGACTTTTTATTGAATTAGTTTGTATATATTATTTTTCTAAGATATGGTCCATATTTAAAAAATGTCTAAACATTATCCTAGTTGTTTATTCAATTATCTAAATTTATATTTCTCTTTATTTATTTTTCTATCAGCTCTATTAAATTTTCATATCCTTCTTCTGCTGTATTTGCCTTGTATATTAATTTTTAAATCCGATGCAATTCTTTTCTATCTTTATATGATTCATATGCCATTGTATTTCTTATCATATGTACTATACATCTTTGACATTCTGTATTAGGATATGCTGTTGATATTGCTTCTGGTAATCCTTTTAATCCATCTAAGCATAATATATTAATATATCTTTTAATCCTCTTGCTTTTAAACTATTTAAAATACTTAACCAATATTTTGCACTTTCACTTTCTCCTATATAAAATCCTAGTATATCTTTATACCCTTGTAAATCTATTCCTAAAATGATATTTACAGCTTTTTTTACCACTGTTCCCTTATTACCCGACACTTTTTTTTAAATAAAACTGCCATATATTATCATTCCTAA
>CAOKPF010000051.1 GCA_948470565.1 uncultured Clostridium sp. | reverse complement strand
CAAAGAATATTACAGTAGAGCAAAATGTATCATTCTCAACAACTGGTAGTGCAAGTATATCAAATGGAAATTTAACATTTAGCTATAATATGAGTGGAGGTACAAGTGGATCTATTAGAATTGTAAGTGGAACATATTCTTCTGCTTCATATAGCTCAGGTCAGTGTGGATATGTAAATGGTCATCCTTCAGAAGGCTGGAATTGTACTGGTAGCAATAGTTGGTATATATCATATTATTCATATGGATCTACAGGTTGGCAAAGTATAAGTGGTTCAAGTGGATCAGTAACAATATCATTGCCATCTAGAACACTAACTAGTAGTAATACAGTAGATGGTTCAAAATATAGTAGTGGTTGGTCAAAATATGGTTTCACAGTAGAAGTAAATATAAATGGAGTTACAAAAACAGCATATGTATATGCTAATGATTAATAATAGCTTTAATAGTTAAATAAAATTAAAAGGGACTTTTTTACAGCCCCTTTTAACATAATATACAATAGGAGGAAAATGTTAAAAAAATTAAAAGATAATCTATTTTTTATAGTTGTAATTAATATATATATAGCGATAACATTTTTTGTAATAATAAGAACACACGAAATATGGGCTGATGAAGCACAAGCATGGTTAATAGCTAGAGATTTATCAATAACAGGTATAATAAAACAGATGGCAAATGAAGGACATTCATGTATGTGGCACTTAATACTTATGCCGTTTGCAAAACTTGGATTTAGTTGTGAAATAATGAAATATATATCATGGAGTTTTTGTATAGTAACAGTAGCGATAATATTAAAGAAAGCACCATTTAATAAATTTTTGAAAGTATTATTAGTATTTAGTACAGGCTTTATGTATTTTTATAGTGCACATTCAAGATGTTATAGTATGATACCACTGTTTTTAGCACTTATTGCAGTAATATATAAAAATAGGCATGAGAAACCATATAAATATAATATATTATTGTTTCTACTAGCCAATACTCATGCAGTAATGCTACCAACAGCATTTTTATTATTAGTATTTTATGTAATAGAAGGATTAAAGAATAAAAAATATAAAAAAAGGGAAGTAATATGTTCTAGTTTAATTGGTATACTGGGGATAATAATATTTTTATTACAAGCACTACAAATGTATTTTTCACCAAATTTTATAAAAGATAGTATTGATATAAAAAGAATATTCGATGATTGTTCTTTAATTATAAGTCAGATAGAGTATCAATTGGTTGGTAATGCACCAATATCACAATTGCATCTTATAATTATATATATAATTATAATGATGTGTGTAATGGCAACCTTTGGAAATAGGAAACAAGCAGTAATATTTTGGAGTCAATTATTATTTTGTATTATATTAGAAGCATTAAAATGGTTTTCAAATGTATATAGGGCAATACTTATAATATATACAATAATGTTCTGGTTATGGAATTATAGAGAAGATGGTTTAAATATAGAAAATAAAAAAATATATGAAAGCAAACTAGGAATAGCATTAGTAATAATATTATTATTAACAATTCCACAGTATATACAAATAATAATAGATGATTATAATGGGAATTACTCAGCAAGTAAGGATACAGCTAAATATATAAAATCAAATATAAATGATGGAGCAGTATTTTTGGGGACATATAGTTATATGTTAAATTCAGTAATAGCATACTTTAATAAAAATGAATATTTATTTTATAGTTTAGATGATGAAGAATATTTTACATATATACCAAGATATAATAATTGGTTATTAAGTATATCGAGTGATAGAATAGAGGAAATTATAATAGAATTAATATATAATGGAAAAAAAGATATATATTTTATAGAGATGAATATTAGCGAAGTGTCATATGCAGCGGATAATTTTGAGATAATGTATAAAAGTAAATGTATAAAAAATGTAAATGCAGCATATGAAGAATATGTAATATATAAAATAGATATTGATAAATATATATAAATTGAGAAATTTAAAAATAATAGTTAGATTTCTATATAATATGTAGTTTTTGCTTTACAATGAATGATTATGAATTTAGTATAACTTTTTATAATTTAGTGTCAAAATAATATATATAGCATAATATATATTAAGCAAATTGCTTAAGGGGGGAAAATAAAATGGGTTGTGGAAATTGCGGATGGCAATCAAACAGTGGTTGTAATGAAAGAAGACCATCTAATAACTGTTGTTGTTGTCAAAAACAAGAAAAACCAAAACAAGAATTCTGCTGTTATTGTTGTTGTAAAGAAAATAATCAATGGCAAGGAAATAATAATTCTTGTGGTTGTAATTGTTGTAATCATTAAGAAAATAGAAAAGCAAAAGCTTTTCTATACATACTACAACTCAAATATTATTCCAAGCTTCGTAGCAAATGCTTGTAATTTAGGAGCTGTATAACGATGTTTGCATTTAACATCTTCTACAGCTCTTATATACTGTTTTATTATACTTTTGTAATTCTTACTTTCAATAAAGTTCCATATTTTTTCTTCATAAATCTTGATTTTGTCAACATATGGTGAAAAATATGAATTTTCGCTCATCCATATATATTTTTTCTCATTATTTTCTTTGTTAAAACCTGTGGCATAAGCTCCTGGTTCAATAACAGCACATTGTATATTATAATGTTTTAATTTATTTAGAAGCTTTAATTCTTTATATAATGATGAAGTAAATCCTTCAATTGCAAACTTTGAGGCACAGTATGGTGCTAAAAAAGGAATAGATACTTTTCCTGCAAGAGATGAGAGAAATATAATTTTGCCAGATCCGATTTCTATAAATTTTTTAAGTGCAATTTGTGAAATCTTTATATTTGAAAATACATTTGTTTCAAATACATTTTCAAATCTATCTACTCGAATTTCAGTTACAGATCCAGAATCACCAATAGCAGCATTATTTATTAGTGTATCAAAATCTATATCTAATATTTTATTCCTATCTTCTTCAAGTAGTATGTCTAGTTTAAAAGTAGTTATATTTAAATTTTCTTTTTTTGCTATATTTTTTATATCTTCAATTTGATTTGAATATTTAGTTGTTGCATATACAATATGCCCTCTTTGAGCAAGTTTAATAGCTGCCATTTTTCCAAGCCCTGAACCGCTTCCTGTGATTAATATTTTTCTCTTTTTTATATTTTTCATATATTTCACCATTATAATTATTAGTAAAAAATAGATATTTATGCAATTATTAGCTAATTAATAAATACAAAAAAATATATTTGTCGAAAAATTACTATCTAGTAAATGAAATTTAAATTTAAAAAAATTGAAATTTATGGTAAACAAAGTATTGACATTAATTATTTAATATGCAATAATATAAGTAACAGTAAAGGAAGGCGGTGTAGAAACATGCAAATAACAGATGTTAGAGTTAGAAAAGTAACTTCTCAAAACAGAATGAAAGCTATAGCATCTATTACTATTAATGATGAATTTGTGATTCATGATATTAAAGTTATAGAGAGTGATAAAGGTTTATTTATTGCTATGCCTAGCAGAAAAACTCCAAACGGAGAATTTAAAGATATTGCTCATCCAATAAACACTGAAACAAGAGAAATGTTACAAAAATTAATTATTGAAAAATATAATGAGGCTGAGTAAATTTATTAAGGAATTAATAGGGGAGGTAAAACCTCTCTTTATTTTTCTATAATTATTTTATTAATTAAAAAATTTAGTTCAAATATTTTCAAAACTATTGAAAAATTTTGGGTATATATAGTATAATAGAATTAAACAAAAGAAACAAAATGCAACCAATGTTTTTTGAAAAAAATTATGTACATAGGGAAGTATCAGATGTATACACACATATATATAATAAAGCTTATTAGATTAATTATATAACAGTCTACATTAATTATAATAATCAAATAATATTGTTATAGCTTGTAGTATGCAAAAGAGAATATTTATAGGAATTATATATATTATGTATATAATTTATTTGAAATATATGTTCAAATATGCTATGAATATAAAAAAACAAATGAAAATTAAAAGTAAACAAAAGTAAATAAGAAATAAGATAGGAATAAAAAGAGAGGGAAAGATATGGGAAATCAAAGAAAAAATGCAACAATTATAATTATAGTGTTAGGAATAGTTTTAATATCAATAATTTCAATAATTACTATAAGTAATTCAAATAAGAAAAAGCATAATGAAATAGACTCAAATCAGAATAACTTAAATACAACAAATGTAGAAAAAACTTATGAAGAAAACAAACAAGAAATAGATATAAAGGGAACAGAAAATATAACAGTAAAGGATGATTTAACAACAGAGAATACGAGTAGTAAGATAAAAGAAAGTAAAAGTATAGCGGGATTAGATATATCAGAAATAACAGTAAAATACACAGGAAGTTCAACTCAAATAAGTGGAAAAATAACAAATACAGGAAGTAGTGATATAGATGCAGACTTTGTAAATGCAAATATAAAAGATAGTAAAAATAATACATTTAGGACAATAAAAGTATATATAGGGGTAGTAAAAGCGGGTACTAGTAAAGCCCTTGATATAACAACACAAGCAGATTTGTCAAATATGTATAACATAGAATTTACAAAATAAAGAATAGTGAAAGAAAAAAGTTAAAACTAAGTATTTATCTTCTAAATTTAAATGTATGAAAAACATAGTAGATTTAGAAGGTATTTTTATATATATTTTTTGTAAAATACTGTAATATAATTAGTTTTATACTGTAATTTTGTTAAAAAATGTTGCTAATTTTTTTACCTTGATATATAATGTATTTATAGGTGATTGTATGTCAGATAAAAATATAAAATTATCACGTAATACAAGGCAATATATAGAATCTATAGTATATGTTTTATGTATAATAACTGTAATATTTGCCAATACTTATGGTTCAATATATATAAAAATGTTTCCAACGTTAATAATACTTGGAATAGTAGGAAAAATGATATTTGGTAGACCGGTTATAACTACCGTTTTTGGGATAGTTATGGCAACTTGCATAAACTATATAAAAGGTAATAATTCTTTATTGGAAATAGTAGTTGTAAGTTTTAGTACAGGTCTAAGTATTACTTTAGGTGAGCTTATAGGAAAATATCTAAAAATAGTAATAAAAAGACATAAAAATAAAAAGTCAGTATCTAAAGCTAAATATAAAGGAGCTTTTAGCACTACTATATGTTTATCTATAATCTCAATAATGTTAAATAGCTATATAAATGGAAATATTTGGTCATATATAGGCTGTGAAAAAGCGCTATATTCGTATTTAGATAATACTTATGGAATTAGTAATGAATTTAAAATAACTGATGTAAAATATGATTTTATATCTAATCCTAGTTATGTTATGCGAATAAAGAACACAAAATATAACCAGATAAATAAATTTGTAATATATTTGTCAGATAGAAATCTTATACAAGATGGGTATAAACAAAGTGTTTTGACAAAAAATAATAATAATTTGGAATTAGCACTTGCAAAATATATAGATACTCATGATATATTAAATGGAAATACAAATTTAAATATTAATATGAAGTATAGGGATTTAAATAAAATTCAAATAAATATTGTAAAAGAAGTAAATAATATATCTGATGAAAATACAGTAATTTTTTCAAGTGAAGTAGATAAAATACTTAAGAACTTAAGTGAATTTGGCTATTATAATGAAATTATAGAAGCAAATATAACATTAAGAAATAGCAATCAAAAAAGTGATATATTAACATCTAAAATTGATATGAAAGAATATTTAAAATATAGTAATAATACTTCTACAGAATATGTATTAAATTCACTTAGTGTAGAATATATAGATGAAATTATATAATGGAGGATAAAATGTCACAAGAGGTACAAAAGAGAAGACGTTTATCACTTATAACTGATTTTATTATATTTATAATTTTTTTAAGTCTAGTGTTAGGTGCAATAAAATTATTTAATTTAACAGATGAACAAGAAGAGCAAGATGAAACAATTAGTGAACAAATTTCTCCACTTGCTAATCTTTATACTGATGTTAGTGATGAAAATAATTTATTTGTGCAAAAAATAAAGAATGAATATGGTATAACAGTAGAATATGGTGAGAATACAAAAAATTATGTAGATAAAGTATCAGCAACAATTCAAAATAGTGCAGAGATAATAAATAGTAATATAAAAAATATATATGAATCGTTATCAAAATATCCAGTTAATTTATTTGATATATTTAAGAGTGGTAAATATCCTATGTATATTATAATTTTAGATAAATTTGAAAATGATAATATTGCACTTGCCTCAAGAAATAAGCTTAATGAGTATAGAATATATATATCAAACAATACAAAAATGGAAAGATCATTTCATCATGAAATGTTTCATATATTAGAATATTATATGGCTTCAATAAATAATAATTCTAGTGTATATGATATGTGGGAAAATTTAAATCCAATTGGGTTTATTTATCAATCAGATACTAGTAAAATTAATAAAGAGTATGTATATGACAGTGATAATTGTAAATTAGAAGATGCATATTTTGTAACTAAATATTCAAAAGCAAGTGAGAAAGAAGATAGGGCTGAAATATTTGCAGAAATTATGGTTATGAGTAAAAGAAAAGAGTATTTAGGTAAAGATGGAAAAATATATTTAAAAGCTAAAAATATAATGGATAAGATAGAGGAAAATATAACAGATAATAATTTTTATTGTAATAGATTTTTAAATTAAGGAGGAATAAAAATGACAGATAAAATAACACCAATAACCTTACTTACAGGGTATTTAGGAGCAGGAAAAACAACACTTATAAATCATATATTAAAAAATCAAAAGGGATATAGGGTGGCAGTAATTGTAAATGATATAGGAGAGGTTAATATAGATGAGGAGCTTATTGCAAAAAATGGAATTGTTTCATCAAACGATGATAGTTTAGTACCATTAACTAATGGTTGTATATGTTGTACTTTAAAAACAGATCTTATGCAGCAAATAGTTGATATTATTTCTCAAAGATGTTTTGACTATATTTTGATAGAGGCTAGTGGAATTTGTGAACCCATACCAATAGCTCAAACTATTACAGTATTATCTGAATCAACTGAAAGGTATGGTTTGCCAAAAATATGCAGACTCGATAATGTGGTAACTGTTGTTGACGCATTAAGGCTTTCAGATGAATTTGAATGTGGAGAAAAATTACAAGTCGACAATATTGATGAGGAGGACATTGAAAATCTTATAATACAACAAATAGAATTTTGTAATAAAATTGTATTAAATAAAGTTGATGAAGTAACAGAGGAAGAGTTAAAAAAAGTAAAAAACATTATTAAGAAATTACAACCAAAAGCTGAAATTATTGAGGCAAATTATGGAATAGTTGATATAGATAAAATGCTAAATACTAACTCATTTGATTTTGATGAAGCATGTATGTCGGCAGGTTGGTTAGAGGAATTAGAAAAAGATGAAATAGAAGAGGCTGAAGGTGAAACAGAAGAATATGGTATAAGTTCTTTTGTATATTACCGTAGAAAGCCATTAAATAGAATGAAATTTTTAGATTTTATAGATGAATTCCCAAAAAGTGTTATACGATGTAAAGGTCTTGTTTGGTTTGTAGATAATAATGATATGTCATATTGTTTTGAACAGGTGGGCAAACAAAAAACACTTACAGAGTCTGGTAAATGGCTTGCTACGATGCCTGAAAATGAATTAAAAGTTATACTTTCGCAAAATCCTAATATAGAAAAAGATTTTGAAGATGGTGTTGGAGATAGAATGGTAAAGTTAGTATTTATAGGTCAAGATATGAATAAATCTGAAATAATAAGTAAATTAGATAATTTTTTAAACTAACAATTTTTTTAATTATATTTTTTCAGAAAATATTATACAAAAGATATAGATATTCTTATTAAAAGCAGTCATGAAATAATATGTACTGCTTTTTTGGAGAATTATATCAAATTATTTTGTATCATTGTTGCTAAAGTATATTGTTTATGTTAAAATAAATAAAAAGAGGAGACTATATGTTAAATAAATTTAAATTTACACTAGTATTAATGATTTGTATAATATTAAAAATTAATTTTTGTTTTGCAACAGATAATGTAAGTTTTAAATTATCTAATACAGATTGGAGTAATAAAAGTATAGGTATAAAGTTTGAAAATATTCCTGCAAATAACCAAAGTATAAAATATACTATGCCAAATTCTAAAACATTTGTAAATTATATTGGGGAGTTTTTCGTATTAAATAACGGAATTGGAAAAATAAAATTAATGAATAAAAATGGTCAAGAAACAATATATAATTATGAAGTAAGTAATATTGATGCACAAAAGCCAAAAGACGTAGATATTGTAGTTGATGGAATTGCAGGTAAGGTATTTGTTACTGCTAGGGATAATGAAGCAACTACTACATCTGGAGTCAGTGGAATTGATAAAATAAAGTACCAATGGAGTGATAAGTTAAATATGCTTGATGAAGATGATAATAGTTGGAATTATGCAAAGGAAATCTATAATAAATCCTGGATAGATATTTCAAAGAATAAAAATCATAATTACTTGCAGTTATTAGTAATAGATAGGGCAGGGAATAAACTAGTAGAAGTAAAAAGTATTAATAGAGGTTATTTATATGAAAATGCTAATAGTGTAGAATTAAAATTTTCTAGGGAAGATTATTTTAATGATTGTATAGAAGCAGTAATTACAGGAATAACAGATGAAGTAAAATCAATAGAATATACATTACCTGGTAATATAAATTGGTTGGAATATCAAAACTTTATTATGATAAATAATAATGGTACAGGATATATAAAAGTGCTTTATAAAAATGGTGATGAAAAAGTAATAAGTTATGAAATTACGAAATTTGATAATAAGATACCGCAAAAAGTAGAAATTTCTCCTAATGGTGTTATGGGGCTAAAAGAAAAAATAAATGTAAGAATTTTGGCAGAAGATAATGAGGGAGGGAGTGGTATAGAAAAATTAAAGTATCAATGGACAAGTTATAAAGAGGCTATAAATGAAAATGATACAAGTTGGAATAATGCTGATTCAACTCCTAATAATAATAATCTTTTAGTTGGTGGTAAAAGTACTCCTAGGTATTTACAAATTTTAGCTTGTGATAGGGCAGGTAATAAATGTGTAGTTGTTAGTAATCCATACAGTAAGGAAGTGGCTAATATAAATGAATAATAATATAGAAATAATTGAAAATAAATTTTCGAATTCATTAAGAAAAAAGGAAGTACTAGATAAAATATTTAATATAGTTATATTCATAATATTTTTTGTTATAACTATGTATGTAGCACTAAAACATGAACCATGGAATGATGAAGCACAGGCATGGCTTATTACAAGAGATTTAACAATACCTGAAATAATAGCTCAGATGAAATACGAGGGACATTCTTTTTTATGGTATATGATATTATTACCATTTGTAAAGCTTGGTTTTCCATATAAATATATGTCAATAATAAGTACAATATTTGTAAATATAGCAGCATTATTTTTATTGTATAAAATAGATACCAATAAAATATTTAAGCTTTTAATTTTATTTAGTGAGCCTATTATATATTATTTTGGTGCAATTTCTAGATGTTATTCACTTATACCAATTTTACTTTTTATTGTTTGTTATTTATATACTAAAAAAGAGCAAAAACCGTATTTGTATGCAGTATCACTTATATTTTTAGCTAATGTACATATTGCAATGTTGCCTTTTGTTAGTATGCTTATAATTACGTTTTTTATTCCAATGATAATAAAGAGTATAAGAGCAAGAGAAAAAAGGGAAATAGAAAAATATGTATTAAGTTTTGTATTATCATTAACTGGTATATTAATATTTTTAATACAAGTATTAGATTTAAAGTGTAAGCTTATAAATGATAGAATAAGTATTATTAAAAGTATTAGTGATATAATTGGAAAGATTAGTAGTAGTATATATAGTATAATAAGGGAAATTGCATTTTATAATGTTTCAACTGATATTTTATCTATTATAATAATAACGCTGACATTACTTTTAATATTTGTTTCATTTTATTATAAAAGACAAGCTTTAATATTTTGGCCATCAGTTATAGCAATGATTGTACTAAATACTTTATTAAATTTTGTAAGTAATGTCCAAAGATCCCAACTTATAATATTATTTTTATTTTTTTTTGTTGTATGTTCAAAATTTGATAATACTAAAAAGGAAATACCAAAATTTATAAATTATATATTATATACTGTATATATAATTTTATGTATTGCATCAACTTTTGATGTAGTTACAATAATGAGAAATGAAGTAACAGGTACTTTTTCTGATTCACAAAATGTAGCAAAATTTATATCAAATAATTTGCCTAAAAATAGCACGATATATACATTATCAGAAATTTTTGGCACACCTTCAATAATAGCAAATTTTGATAAATCTGATTATAGATTTTATAATCTAACTGAAAATAGATATTATACATATTATACTTGGAATAATCATATGGATAGGATATTTAATATTAATAAAATTGAGGAAAGATTTGATAACTCTTTAAAAACTCAAGAGAAAACGTGGGTGATTGCTGTTTGTCATTCCGTATATTATATTGAACATATTAAAAAATTATATGATGTAGATTTAGTATATACATCTAGATCTACATTCAATCCAAAAGGAAATATAGGAGAGGAATATTATATATATGAAGTTCTGGGAAAAAGATAAGTTAGAGTTGTATAAGAATAAAATTAAAAATTTATATAATAAACATAAAAAATTAATTGACATAGGATTTAATGTGTTTGTATTTTTAATATTTTGTGTTATAACATTTTATGTAGCTATGAAACACGAAGTATGGGGAGATGAGGCTCAGGCTTGGTTAATTGCAAGGGATTTATCTATACCTGATATAATATCCCATATGAAATATGAGGGGCATTCCTGTTTATGGTATCTTGTGTTATATCCATTTGTAAAACTGGGACTTCCATTTAAATATATGCCATTAATTAGTTGTATGTTAGTCAATATTGCAGCACTTATTATATTATTTAAAGTTGAAACAAAAAAGATATTTAAATTATTAATATTATTTAGTGAACCATTTTTATACTATTATAGTGCAATATCAAGATGTTATGCGATGATACCACTATTTGTTAGTGTATTATGTATTTTATATAAGGATAAGGAAAAGCATCCCTATTTTTTAGCTATAACATTAGCATTTCTTGCTAATGTTCATATTATAATATTACCATTTGTTGGAATGTTTATACTTGTAACATATATTCCAATGATATTTAATAGTATAAAAAGTAAAAACAAAAAACTTACAAAAGCATATATAATTAGTTGTTTTATAGCATTACTCGGTATTATTTTATTTTTAATTCAAGTATTTGATTTACAATGTGTTTTAATTGTAAATAAATTAGATAAGGTAAATGAGAAAAATGATTTTTTGCAAAAACTAGGCGAAAGTGCATTAAATGTATGGAAAGAAATTGCCTTTTTCTATGTGGAAAATGACATTTCAATAATACTTGCATTAACTACAGTTATGTTAATTTTAGTTGTGTCAGTATATTACAAAAGACAAGCCTTAATGTTCTTTCCAACACTAATAATTATTATAATACTTAATGCAATAATAGATTTTGTGAGTAATGTTCAAAGATCTCAATTATTATTAATTTTAATGTTCTTTTTTGTTGTAACAGCTAAGTGCGATAAGAAGAAAGATGAATATATACCCAAAATTGTAGATGTTACATTTTGTTTAGTATTTGCAATTTTATGTATAGCTTCAACTTATGATGTTTCAATTGCTATGAAAGATGAAATTACAAGTAATTTTTCAGATGCTCAAAATGTAGCTAAATATATATTAGAAAATTTTGAAGAAGGATATACAATGTATACACTTGCTGATATATTTACAACTACAACAGTACTTGCATATTTTGACAATCAACAATACAAATTTTATAATTTGATAGAGGATAGATATTATACATATTATCCCTGGGATTTAAAAATGGAAGATACACTTAATATGGATAATATAGAAAAAGTACTAGATAAAAGCCTACAAACAGATGAAAGAACTTGTATAATGTTAAGTGAATTTGCATGGTATTATATGGCTCATATAGAAAAATCATATGATGTTAAATTAATATATGATTCAGAAGATACATTTAGAACAAAATGTGAGGTCGCAGAAGAGTATTATATATATGAAATTAAGAGAAAGGGAGAAAAAGCAGATTAAAAATATAATGATAAAATGTAAATTAATTTTTATGTAAAATAATATATTGTGAAATTATACTATAAGAATCATTGAAAATACTATGTAAATTCAATGATTTTTTAGTTTATTTTATATATTTGTAGACAATTTAAAGAAAAAAATGTATAATTACATAAGGTGAGAAAATTGAGTTTTGTACATTTACATATGCATACGGAGTATAGCTTGTTAGATGGTGCAATAAGGATAAATGAACTTGTTGATAAAGTAAAATTAATGGGAATGAATTCTGTTGCAATAACAGATCATGGCAATATGTTTGGAGCAATACAGTTATATAAAACATGTAAGGAAAAAGGGATAAAGCCGATTATTGGAAGTGAAGTATATGTTGCTCCAAGAAGTAGATTTGAAAAGCAAGGAAAAATTGATGCAGAACCAGATCACTTAATATTGTTAGCAATGAATAATATTGGGTATAAAAATTTGGTAAAAATAGTATCAGCAGGCTATACAGATGGATTTTATTATAAACCTAGAATTGATATGGAGTTATTAAAAAAATATAATGAGGGATTAATTTGTCTTAGCGCATGTCTTGCAGGAAGGGTTGCAAGACAAATTTTAAATAGAAATGAAGAGGGTGCTAAGAGTGCAATAAGGGAGTTTGTTAGTATATTTGGTAAAGATAGATATTATCTAGAAATACAAGATAATAAATTAAGAGAGCAAATACTTGTAAATCAAAAACTAGTTGAATATTCTAAGGAATTTGAATTAAATATAGTAGCTACTAATGATTGCCACTATTTAAATAAAGAGGATTATGATGTACACGAAGTACTTTTGTGTATTCAAACTAGAACAACTATAAATGATGAATATAGAATGAAATTTGCAACAAATGAATTTTACGTAAAATCAGAAACTGAAATGAAAGAAGCTTTCCGAAATATTCCTGAAGCTATTGAAAATACACAGAAAATAGCAGATATGTGTAACGTACAGTTAGATTTTGGAAAAACTATACTTCCAGAATTTAATTTAGATACAAATGAAACACATTTAGAGTACTTTACTAGAATTTGTTATGAGGGATTAGAAAAAAAATATCCACTTGAACAAAGAAAGGTTGTAAAAGAAAGACTTGATTATGAAATTTCTGTAATAGATGAAATGGGGTATATTGATTATTTTTTGATAGTTCAAGATTTTATAAATTATGCAAAGTCACAAAATATTCCAGTAGGTCCAGGTAGGGGAAGCGGTGCAGGTTCTATTGCCGCTTATCTTATAAATATTACAGATATAGACCCTATAAAATTTAACCTTATATTTGAAAGATTTTTAAATCCTGAAAGAGTTAGTATGCCTGATTTTGATGTAGATTTTTGTTATGAGAGACGACAAGAAGTAATAGATTATGTATGTAGAAGATATGGTGTAGAACATGTAAGTCAAATAATAACATTTGGTACGATGGCAGCAAGAGCTGTCGTAAGAGATGTGGCTAGAGCTTTAGAAATTCCATACTCTAAAGCTGATAATATTGCTAAAATGATACCACATGAATTAAAAATTACAATTGATATGGCATTAAAAGAGAATAGCGATTTAAAAATGTTATACGATACTGATGATGAAACAAAGAAAATAATAGATATTTCAAAAAGACTTGAAGGACTTGCAAGACATGCATCAACTCATGCAGCGGGTGTTGTTATAACTAAAGAGCCAGTTGTAAACTATGTTCCATTATATACTAATGCAAATATTGTTTCAACCCAATATACAATGACTGAATTAGAAGAATTAGGATTGCTAAAAATGGACTTTTTGGGACTTAGAACTTTAACAGTAATTGATGAGTGTAAGAAAATGGTAAAAAATACCAGAGGAATAGATGTAGATTTTGGTAATTTAGATGATGTAGATACATTTAAACTTTTATGCAGTGGGAAAACTACAGGTATTTTTCAAATGGAAAGTAGAGGATTTAGACAGATGATGATGAAAATGGAACCAGATTCGATAGAGGATATTATTGTTATGATATCACTTTATAGACCAGGTCCAATGGAACAAATACCAAGATATATAAAGAATAAAAATAGTAAGGAAAATGTAGAATATACACATGAGTCTCTTATTCCTATACTTAAGGTAACATATGGGTGCATGATATATCAAGAACAAGTAATGCAAATTTTTAGAGAACTTGCAGGATACAGTCTTGGACGTGCTGATATTGTAAGGCGTGCTATGGGAAAGAAGAAACTAGATGTTATGAATGAAGAAAGAAAAGTATTTGTAGAAGGGGCTATGAAAAATAATATTGATGAGGTATCAGCTAATAAAATATTTGATGAAATGGCAGAGTTTGCAAAATATGCTTTTAACAAAGCCCATGCAGCGGCATATGCAGTAATATGTTACCAAACAGCATACTTAAAGGCTCATTATAAACAAGAATTTATGGCAGCTTTAATGAATAGTATGATTGGTAATTTAAATAAAATTCCAGAGTATATAGCAGAATGTAAGCAGTTAGGTGTTGAAGTTATAAGACCAGATATTAATAGTAGTTATTCTAAATTTGCGGTAATAGATGGAAAAATAGTTTTTGCTCTGTGTTCTATAAAAAATGTAGGGGAAAATGCTATAAATGAAATTTTAAATGAGCGCAAACAAAATGGGCAGTTTAAGAATTTTATAGATTTTTTAGAAAGAGTTAGTGGAGAGGCAGTAAATAAGAAGTGTATAGAAAGTTTGATAAAGGCAGGTTGCTTTGATAGTTTAGATGTTAATATAAATAGGTTTGATATGTTAGACTCATTTGAAAGTATAGTTGATGGTATAGTTCAAACTAGAAAGAAAAATTACATAAATCAGGTGTCAATGTTTGATATAGGATTAAATGAAGATGAGACTATTAACAAAGTTTTAATAACTAAAGGTGGGAGAGTTCCTACCAAAAAGGATATGCTTGAAATGGAAAAGGAAATGCTTGGTATGTATATATCAGGACATCCTTTAGATACATATATGGAGTATATTTTGAAAAATTCAACAGTATATAGTAATCAATTAAATGGGTTTGAAGCTAATTTAGAAGAACAAGGAGAACAGAGTAATTTTAGCTATGATGGAAAACAGGTAGTATTTTGTGGTATTGTGACTTCTTCAAAAATAATACATACTAAAAATAATCAGCAGATGTTAGTAATACAAATTGAAGATTTTTATGGTAGTATTGAAGCAATTATATTTCCATCACAATTTGCAAAGTATTCACAGTTACTTACAGTCGATAGTGTTGTAAAAATTAGTGGAAAAATAAGTGTTAAAGAAAATGAGAAATCAAAAATACTAGTTTCTTCTGTTGAAAAAATAGCAAAGCAACAAAAAATATATATTAGAATACCAAAAGATAAATTTGAATTAGAAAAGGTAGTTATTGAGTATATAAAAAGTTTGCCAATGGATTGTAGAGGAATTTGTACTGTAAATATATATTATGAAGGCACAAATAGAATAAAATTGTTAGGTAGTAATCTTAGTCTAAATTCTAATTCAAGTACAATAGAGAAATTAAAACTTGCATTTGGAAGTGAAAATGTAAAAATAAAATAAAAAACTATTGCAAAAATGAAGTAGAATGGTGTATAATGTAATCAAACAAAAGAGAGGAAG
>CAOKPF010000050.1 GCA_948470565.1 uncultured Clostridium sp. | reverse complement strand
TAAATTTTAAGTCTACATAAAAATTGTAACATTTATTTATGGAACGTCCCTTATATACCTAATAAGGCATTTATTTCTTCATCAGTATAATTATCATAGCATACACTTATTAAATTATCTAATAGAGATATACTATCAATCAGGAAAATTTATCTAAATTCGTTAATTTTATTAATCATACTAGGGGCTAATTTTTGCATTAGTTGCCCTTTTTGTAGCAAATATTCTACTGAATTATTATTTTTTATTTTTGGTATAAATTCGTTATGGAAATCTAGCTTAATATCATATTCATTTTCGGTTAAAAATACATGTAGTTTATCATCTCCACCATTAAAGACTCCTGCATATCTTCTATAAGGATAAACATGATTTTTTTCATCATATTTTCCGTTTGTTATGTCATGATAAATGAAACCATTTAAATCATACCAAGGCATTATGTCTATTTTCTCAATACAATCTCCTGAAACATTTTTAAGTCCAAAAGTTCTACTATCTTTTAATATTTTAAGAGTAATATTACCTTTTGTGGGGATTTGATAATTTAATAAAATATGACAATGACAAGAAATACCATATTTAGAATCAACAGAACTTTTTATTAAAAAATTACCATTTAGAGTTATAGTATTACTAGTTTGAAGTTTGAAAGCAATTATAGTGCACCATTCACCAAATAGAGCATTATGGTCTTCTACGTCAATCAAACCAAATATTTTTACTATGTCATAACTTGCCTCTAGAATACTATTATTATAAATAGCATTCATTATAACTTTGCCATCATTAAAATGTAATTTACCAACTTAATTTACTGCTTTATCGAATATTTTTATTTTTGAAAATTCATTAACTTTATTAATGTTTTCTAGTATAAGTCCAAAAGTATTTAAAAATATCCTAGCTGCGCATATGTTTTGTTCTAAGGTTAAAAATTTTTCCACCATTTTGACATCCTTAATATTATTACAATAATATTAGTTTTGCTACATATTTTGAATTTGTATAAAAAGGTTAAAGTATAAAAATCAACATGCCTAATTTATAGGCATGCTAATTTTTTCATTTCTTTACTTTTTTTTGGATATACGCCTGTGATGAAAAGTATTGTTTGGAATTTTTCTGAGCGTAACACTTTTGTACTCACTTAGCTTTTTTTCAGGTTCATTTATCATGTAACATGCGCTTTGCATCACACACTCAAATTCGATCATAGCTAATATAGCTAATTGAGTAAAATCTGGCCATGGAATAATCATATTTTCTTGCTTTGTTTATACTGGCGCTCCTTTTATCCAGTGCAAAATTATTTACAGTGTATTATGTTTAATCTATATAAATTATATCATAGTTATGTAAAGTTGTCAAATTAAAAATATGTTATTTAAAAATGTATTATTTAATATATATAAATTGTGCAGAGTTTATAGTTGTATTTTTGTTAAATATTACATTTATGTTACAAAGTTAAAAAAATGCTAAATTTTCGGCGAATTTTGTAAAAATACTTGCTTTTTTTTGCAATCTATTGTATAATATCCATGATTTGCGTTGAAGTAGAATGTGGCTACTCATTGAAGTAGGGAACTTCTATGGAGCAGTCTGATTTTAAATCAGGCGACAAGTATTGAGTTACGTGTATTTGCCAGATTTTATATTATAGAATTTGGTTTATGTATGTCTTAAAATGAAACACACGGGGTAGTGTAAAACTTGTTTCGCCAGAAATTTATAGAAAAGGAGTGTTTTACATATGTCAAAAGAACAAACAAAAAAAATGAGAATAAGACTTAAAGCTTATGACCATGTAATCTTAGAGCAAGCTGCATCAAAGATAGTTGAAGTAGCAAGAAAAACTGGTTCAGAAGTTTCAGGACCTATTCCACTACCTACAAGAAAAGAGATTATTACAATACTACGTTCTCCACATAAACATAAAGATTCAAGAGAACAATTTGAAATGAGAACTCACAAAAGAGTTATTGATGTTATCTCACCAAATCAAGCAACAATAGATGCATTAATGTCAATTGATATGCCTGCTGGTGTAGACATCGAAGTAAAATTATAATTTAAACTATAAGACTTTTAGTAGTTATCCTAAGTTAATAGGCAATGACATACCCTATACTATTAGTTATTCTGTTTGAGAAGTTTAAAATTTAGATATGAAAGGGAGGAAATTTAAATGGTAAAAGAAGTTTACGGAAAGAAAATTGGAATGACACAAATTTTTTCTGAAGATGGTATAGCAATACCAGTTACTGCAATTGTAGTAGAACCATTAACAGTAGTTGCAAAAAAGACTGTAGAAAAGGAAGGATATAATGCAATAGTAGTAAGCTTTGGAGATGTAAAAGAAAAAAATGTAAATAAACCAAGAAAAGGAATATTTGCAAAAGCTGGAACAGAAGTTCAAAAGTATTTAAAAGAAATAAAAGTTGAAAATGTAGAAGAATACGAAATTGGAAGTAAAATAACACTTGATGTTATAACAACTGAAGATAAAGTTGATGTACAAGGTACTTCAAAGGGAAAAGGATTTCAAGGTGTTATAAAAAGACATGGTCAACATAGAGGACCAATGTCACATGGTTCTATGTATCATAGAAGACCTGGTTCAATGGGACCTTGTGCAACACCAGGTAGAGTTTTTAAAGGAAAAAAATTACCTGGACATATGGGACATAAAACAACATCAATACTAAACTTAGATGTTGTAAAAGTTGATACTGATAAAAATGTAATTTTAGTAAAAGGTTCTATACCTGGAGCTAAAGGTGCAATAGTAAGAGTTAAAAAATCTGTAAAATAATCTTTAAGGGAGGAGGAAAGAAAAAATGCTTAAAGTAGACGTTTTGGATATGAAAGGTAAAAAAGTAGGAGATATTGAACTTAATGAAGCTGTATTTGGAGTTGAAGTTAATGAAGTTGTTGTTCACACAGCTTTAGTTAATTATTTAGCTAATCAAAGACAAGGAACTCAATCTACTAAAACAAGAGCAGAAGTTCGTGGTGGTGGAAGAAAACCTTGGAAACAAAAAGGAACTGGTAGAGCAAGACAAGGTAGTATAAGAGCTCCACAATGGATTAAAGGTGGTGTAGCATTGGGACCAAAACCTAGAAGTTATAAATATGCTATTCCAAAGAAAATGAGACAACTTGCTATAAAATCTGTACTTACATCAAAATTAAATGAAGGTAATTTAGTAGTTGTTGATAAATTAGAATTAGATGAAATTAAGACAAAATCTATGGTAAAAGTTTTATCTGATTTAAATGTGACAAAAGCACTTATAATGTTAAATGAAAAAAATTTAAATGTTCAAGCTTCAGCTAGAAACATTGAAAATATAAAAACTACTTTAGTTAATACAATAAACATATTTGATTTATTAAAATATGATAGTTTGGTAGTAACTAAAGAGGCAGTTGAAAAATTAGAGGAGGTGTACGCATAATGAAACATGCAGAAGACGTTATAATAAGACCTATCATGACTGAAAAAACTTATACAGCAGTATCAGAAGGAAAATATACTTTTGAAGTTGCTCTTAATTCTACAAAAGTTGAGATAAAAAATGCTGTAGAAGAACTTTTTAATGTAAAAGTATTAAAAGTTAATACAATGAGATATGATGGAAAGAAAAAAAGAGTTGGAGTACACCAAGGATATACAAAGGCATGGAAAAAAGCTATTGTTATGATAGATACTAATCCTGCAACTGAAAAATATCTAAAAAAAGGTGGAAAAGAGACAAAGAAAAATAAGAAATATAAGACTGAAATAGAAGAAATTAGTTCAGCATTTGGAAGTAATAACTAGGAGGGATAAAAAATGGGAATAAAAGCATTTAAACCTGTTACTCCATCACGTAGAAATATGACTACTTTATCAAATGATGAAATTACAAAATTCTCACCAGAGAAAAAGTTACTTACACCATTGAAAAAAACAGCAGGTAGAAATAGCTATGGTAGAATAACTGTAAGACATCATGGTGGTGGAAATAGAAGAAAATATAGAAATATTGATTTTAAAAGAAATAAAGTAGATATGGAAGCTACTGTAATTGGAATTGAATATGATCCTAACAGAACTTCAAATATTGCTTTAATAGAATATGAAGATGGAGAAAGAGCATATATTATAGCGCCAGTAGGCTTAACTGATGGAGATAAAGTTATATCTTCAGATAAAGCAGATATAAAACCTGGTAATTGCTTACCTATATCTTCAATACCTGTAGGTACAATGATATATAACATAGAATTACATAAAGGAAAGGGAGCACAGTTTGTAAGAAGTGCTGGAATGTCAGCTCAACTTATGGCAAAAGAAGGAAAATATGCTCATGTAAGAATGCCATCAGGAGAAATGAGACTTATATCTATTGATTGTAGAGCATGTATTGGTCAAGTTGGTAATTTAGATCATGAAAATGTTAAACTTGGTAAGGCAGGAAGAAAAAGACATATGGGTATTAGACCTACAGTTAGAGGTAGTGTAATGAATCCATGTGATCACCCACATGGTGGTGGTGAAGGTAGAGCTCCAGTTGGTCATGCAGGTCCACTTACTCCTTGGGGTAAACCAGCACTTGGATATAAGACTAGAAGTAAAAAACATAGAACAAATAAATATATTGTTAAAAGAAGAAATAAGTAATATTGGAGGGATAGAATATGTCAAGATCGCTTAAAAAGGGGCCTTACGTAGATGCAAAACTACTTGCTAAAATAGAAAAATTAAATGAGCAAGATAAAAAAGAAGCAATAAAAACATGGTCTAGGGCTTCAACTATATATCCTCAAATGGTTGGTCATACTATTGCTGTACATGATGGTAGAAAACATGTACCTGTATACATTACAGAAGAAATGGTAGGACAAAAATTAGGTGAATTTGCACCTACAAGACTATTTAGAGGACACGCAGGAGATAAAAAGAGTAAGGTAAAATAAAAAAATATCTTAGAAAAGAAGGAGGAGCATTAAATGGAAGCAAGAGCAGAATTACGTAATGCAAGAATTAGTGCAAGAAAAGTAAAAATTGTAATTGATACAGTTAGAGGAAAAAGTGCTACTGAAGCTATTGCAATTTTAAAATATACAAATAAAGCAGCTGCACCTTTAGTTGAAAAATTAGTAAAATCAGCTATTGCAAATGCAGTTAATAACAACGGTATGGATAAGAGCAAATTATATATTTCTGAAATATATGCTAATCAAGGTCCTACTATGAAAAGAGTAAGACCAGCACCACAAGGTAGAGCACATAGAATAAGAAAGAGAACAAGTCACATAACAGTTGTATTGGAAGAAGCTTAAAAATAATCGGAGGTAAGTAAAAATGGGTCAAAAAGTTAATCCACATGGTCTTAGAGTTGGAATAATTGAAGATTGGTCATCAACATGGTATGCAAATAAACAAGACTATTCTAAAAATTTAATAGAAGATCATCAAATTCGTAAATATTTAAAGAATTTACTTAAACCAGCAGGAATATATAAGTTAAATATATTTAGAAAAGGAACTGAAATAAAAGTTGACATTTATACTGCAAAACCTGGAATGATAATAGGAAAAGGTGGAGCAGCAATTGAAGAATTAAGAAAAAATCTAAATAAGAAAATAGGCAAAGATGTAGCTTTAAATATTATAGAAGTAAAAGATGTAGATTTAGCAGCACAACTTGTTGCAGAAAATATAGCTTCACAGTTAGAAAGAAGAATATCTTTTAGAAGAGCTATGAAATCATCAATGCAAAGAACAATGAAAGCAGGTGCTTTAGGAATAAAAACAGCAGTATCTGGCCGTTTAGGTGGAGCAGAAATTGCTAGAACTGAACATTATATTGAGGGAACTATTCCTCTACAAACACTTAGAGCCAATATTGATTATGGTTTTGCTGAGGCAAAAACTACTTATGGAATTATTGGAGTTAAAGTTTGGATATATAAAGGTGAAGTATTACCTGCTAAAAAAGAAGTAAAAGGAGGTAACTAAAAATGTTGTCACCAAAAAGAACTAAATATAGAAAAATGCAAAAGGGAAGAATGAAAGGTAATGCAACTCGTGGAACAAAAATTATCAATGGTGAGTATGGAATTCAAGCTTTAGAACCTGCTTGGATAACAGCTAATCAAATTGAATCTGTAAGAATTACGCTTTCAAGATATACAAAAAAAGTAGGAAAAACTTGGATAAAGATATTTCCAGATAAGCCTATAACAAAAAAGCCTGCTGAAACTCGTATGGGTTCAGGAAAAGGTAATCCAGAATACTTTGTTGCTGTTGTAAAACCTGGTAGAATATTATTTGAAATTACAGGGCTTAGTGAAGAGGTAAGTAAAGAGGCTTTAACAAAAGCAATTCATAAATTACCTATAAAATGTAAAATAGTAAGTAAGGCAGAACAAATGGCAATGGAAGAAGGAGCAAAGGGGGTAAGCCAAGATGAAGTCTAGTAAATTAAAAGAGTATGAAAATATGACAGTTGAGGAACTAAGAAAAGAGATAAAGGAACTAAAAAATGAACTTTTTAAATTAAGATTTCAAAAAGCGTTAAACGGTCTTGACAACCCTAAAAAAGTTACTTTAGTTAGAAAGAATATAGCAAGAGCTAATACCGTAATAACTAAAAAAAATAATAATTAGTGGTAAAGGAGGAAATGACCGTGGAAAGAAATTTAAGAAAAGTTAAGATTGGAATAGTTGTAAGTAATAAAATGGATAAAACTATAGTTGTAGGAATTGATACAAAAGTAAAAGATCCACTTTATGGAAAAATTAAAAATAGAACTTTAAAAGTAAAAGCACATGATGAAAACAACGAATGCAGTATAGGAGATAAAGTAGAAATAATGGAAACTAGACCACTAAGCAAAGATAAAAGATATAGACTTGTAAAGATTGTGGAAAAAGTTAAATAGTTTTATAATAAAATTGAAGGGAGGACTAATCCATGATACAACAACAAACATTACTTAAAGTTGCCGATAATACAGGAGCTAAAGAATTAATGTGTATAAGAGTTCTTGGTGGATCTTATAGAAAATGGGGAAATATTGGTGATATTATAGTTGCATCAGTAAAAAAAGCTGCCCCAGGTGGCTCTGTAAAAAAAGGTGATGTTGTAAAAGCAGTTATTGTAAGATCTAAAAGAGGATTAAGACGTGATGATGGATCATATATAAGATTTGATGAAAATGCAGCAGTTATAATAAAAGAAGATAACACACCAAAAGGTACTCGTATCTTTGGACCTGTTGCAAGAGAACTTAGAGATGGTTACATGAAAATAATATCTCTAGCACCAGAAGTGCTTTAATTTCGGAGGTGAGGTAAAATGGTTGCAAAAATGAAATTAAAAAAAGGTGATATGGTTATAGTTAATTCTGGCGCTGATAAAGGAAAAAAAGGTGAAATTATAGCAATATCTAGAAAAGATAATAAAGTTATAGTTAAAGGTGTTAATATAAGAATAAAACATGTAAAGGCTAGAAAACAAGGGCAAGAATCTGGTATAATAAAAAGAGAATGTCCAATAGATGCATCTAAAGTAAATTATTATTGTGATAAATGTGAAAAAGGTGTAAAACTTGGAATAAAAGTATCAGAAGATGGAACAAAATCAAGATACTGTAAAAAATGTAATGAAATAAAGTAAGGAGGGGAAAATAGTGAACCTTAAAGAAAAATATAGAGCTGAAGTAGTACCTGCATTAAAAGATAAATTTGGATATAAGTCAGTTATGCAAGTACCAAAATTAGAAAAAATAGTTATAAATATGGGTATTTCTGATATAAAAGATAACTCTAAAGCATTAGAAAACTCTATGCGTGATTTAGAAATTATAACTGGTCAAAGACCAATAACTACGAAGGCAAAGAAATCAATTGCTGCATTTAAAGTAAGAGAAGGTATGGATCTTGGTTGTAAAGTAACTTTAAGAGCAGATAAAATGTATGATTTTGCAACAAAATTATTTAATGTGGCGCTTCCACGTGTAAGAGATTTTAAGGGAGTTAATCCAAAGTCTTTTGATGGAAGAGGAAATTATTCAATGGGAGTAAAAGAACAATTAATTTTCCCAGAAATTGAATATGATAAAATAGACAAAGCAAGAGGAATGGATATAATCTTCGTTACAACAGCAAAGACTAATGAAGAGGCAAAAGCATTACTTGAAATGTTAGGCTTACCATTCGCTGCTGAAAAGGGGGATAAATAATCATGGCAAAAAAATCTATGATTGCTAAACAAAAAAGAGAACCTAAATTTAGCACAAGATATTATAACAGATGTAAAATATGTGGTAGACCACATTCATACATGAGAAAATTTGGAATATGCCGTTTATGCTTTAGAGATTTAGCATATAAGGGAGAAATGCCAGGAGTTAAAAAAGCAAGCTGGTAAAAAGGAGGAAAGAGCAATGATAACAACAGATCCAATTGCAGATATGTTAACTAGAATAAGAAATGCCAACTCTCAGAGACATTCAACAGTTGATATTCCTTATTCAAAAACAAAAAAAGCAATGTCAGATATATTAGTATCAGAAGGTTTTGTAGAATCATTAGAAGTTATTGAAGATGGAAAACACAAAACAATTAGAATTGCTTTAAAATATGATGGTAAGACTAGAGTATTACAAGGATTAAAAAGAATAAGTAAACCAGGTCTTAGAATATATGCAAATGTTGAAGAATTACCAAGAGTTTTAAATGGCTTAGGTATAGCTATTATTTCTACTTCTAAAGGTATTATGACTGATAAAGAAGCTAGAAAACAAAATGTAGCTGGAGAAGTAATGGCATATATTTGGTAAAAATGAATTTGAGTAAGGAGGGAGTACTTAAAATGTCAAGGATAGGAAAACAACCTATAGATATACCACAGGGTGTTGATGTAAAAATTGACGACCATATTGTTACAGTAAAAGGTCCAAAGGGAACTTTAAGTCAACAATTCTTGAAACAAGTAAATATTGAAATGCAAGATAATAAAATTATTGTTAGTATTTCAGATAAGAAAGATTCAAATTTACATGGATTGACAAGAACTTTAATTAATAATATGGTTATAGGTGTAACACAAGGATTTGAGAAAAGTCTTGAAATAAATGGTATTGGATATAAAGCACAAAAACAAGGTAAAAAATTAGTATTAACACTTGGATATTCACATCCAGTCGAAGTTGAAGAGATAGACGGAATTACAATAGATGTTCCAAATCAAACATCTATTATAGTAAAAGGAATTGATAAACAATTAGTAGGTCAAGTGGCAGCAGATATTAGAGAATATAAATTACCAGAACCATACAAGGGTAAAGGTATAAAATACGTTGGTGAAAGAATAAGAAGAAAAGAAGGAAAAGCTGGCGGTAAAAAATAATCCTATAAAATAAGGAGGGAAAACTTAAATGATAAAAAAGAAAAGTAGATCAGAAACAAGAGCAGTTCGTCAAAAAAGAGTTAGAGCAAAAGTAAAAGGAACTGCTGGTAGACCAAGACTTTGTGTAACTAGAAGCTTAAATAATATCTATGCACAGTTAATAGATGATGAGACTATGACTACTATTCTTTCAGCTTCAACATTAGACAAGGAAGTAAAAACTAAAGCATCTAATGTAGAAGCAGCAAAAGAAGTAGGAGCATTAGTGGCAAAACGTGCAATAGAAAAAAATATCAAAACAGTAGTGTTTGATAGAAATGGTTATTTATATCATGGAAAAGTTCAAGCACTTGCAGACGCAGCAAGAGAAGCTGGATTAGAATTTTAAAGAGAAGGAGAAACCAAAAAATGACTGATACAAAACAAGAATTAAAAGAAAAAGTTGTTAATGTAAAAAGAGTAGCTAAGGTTGTTAAAGGTGGAAGAACTTTTAGGTTTAGTGTACTAGTTGTTGTAGGTGATGAAAATGGTCACATTGGTGTAGGAACTGGTAAAGCTGCTGAAGTTCCTGAAGCTATAAAGAAAGCAACAGATGATGCAAAGAAAAACTTAATTGAAGTATCACTTGTTAATGGAACATTACCTCATGAATATACAACTAACTTTGGAGCATCTAAAGTTATATTAAAGCCTGCTGAAGAGGGTACTGGTGTAATTGCTGGTGGTGCAGTAAGACCTGTACTAGAACTTGCAGGAGTAAAAAATGTAACTGCTAAGACATTAGGTTCTCGTAATAGTAGAAATATTGTATATGCAACAATAAAAGCATTACAAGCTATGAGAACACCTGAAGAAATTGCAAAACTTAGAGGAAAAACTGTAGAAGAAATATTAAAATAAAATTTATATAGAGAGGAGGCGCTTGAACATGAAAATGCATGAATTAAGTCCAGCTTATGGTGCAACTACTAAAAGATCTAGAAAAGGCAGAGGCATTGGGAGTGGAAATGGAAAAACAGCTGGTAAAGGACATAAAGGTCAAAAAGCAAGAACTGGTGGAAGTATTAGAAGAGGATTTGAGGGTGGACAAACACCATTATATAGAAGAATCCCAAAACGTGGATTTAAAAATCATTTTGCTAAAGAATATGCAGTAATTAATTTAAGTGATTTAGAAAAATTTGAAAATAATACAGTTGTAAATGTTGATTTATTACTAGAAAAAAGAGTCATTGGAAAAGAATTAGATGGAGTAAAAGTTTTAGGTAATGGTGAACTTACAAAAAAATTAACAGTTGTTGCAACTAAATTCTCAAAATCAGCTGAAGAAAAAATATTAGCTGCAGGTGGAAAGATTGAGGTGAAGTAAATGTTACAAACTGTAAAAAAACTTTTTTCCGAAAAAGATATTAGAAAGAAGATAATTTTTACAATATTTATCATCTTACTTTATAGATTAGGAACATTTATAACAATACCTGGTATTGATAAGATATTGATAAATGATCAATTGGGAGCTACTGGAAATGGTATATCCCAAATGATTAATTTAGTATCTGGTGGAGCATTTAGTAGACTATCCATATTTGCTATGACTATTGGACCATATATTACAGCTTCAATTGTTCTTAATTTGTTACAGGTTATAGTACCAAGTTTGGAAAGACTTGCTAAGGAAGGCGAAGAGGGCAAAAAAACATTAAATAAATATACCAAATATTTAACAATAGTATTTGCTCTAGTTGAGGGACTAGGTTTATACCTAACATATAGACAATATATAATAGGTAAATTACAGTATTTTGGTACAGCTGGTAGTATATTAGCTGCGGTGCTATTTATTGTATCTCTAGTTGCTGGAACAGCATTACTTACTTGGATGGGAGACAAAATTACAGAGTATGGTATTGGGAATGGTATATCTATAATTGTCTTTGTTGGTATTATATCAGGAATACCAGGCGGAATATCTACATTATTTAATTATGCAACTGGTGGATTATCAAATTTATTGGTAGTAATTGCATTGGCAATTGCAATGATTGCAGTTATTGCAGGAGTTATCTATGTTCAACAGGCTGAACGTAGAATACCAGTAAATTACGCAAAACGTGTTGTTGGTAGAAAAATGTATGGTGGACAAAACACTCATATTCCAATAAAGCTTGCAATGGCTGGTGTTATGCCAATAATATTTGCAATGTCTTTTATGATGTTTCCATCAACAATAATAAGTTTATGTACTAAGGGAAATCCAACAGGATTTTGGGCAAAGGTATATAATGTATTTTCAGCTTCTCAAGGTACAGCATGGTATTATTTGTTAATATATGCAATAATATACATGTTATTAATAATTGGATTTACTTTTGTATATACAATGTTTATTGTAAACCCAATTGAAATTTCAAATCAATTGAAAAAGAATGGTGGGTTTATCCCTGGAATTAGAGCAGGAAAAAATACATCAGATTATATTTCTAATGTATTAAAATATATAACAGCAGTAGGAGCATTATTCCTTGCACTTGTTGCTATGTTACCTGTATTATTACAAGGATTTCTATCATTTTCAATATCATTTGGTGGAACATCAATACTAATTTTAGTTAGTGTTTCGCTAGAAATTCTAAAAAATCTTGAGTCACAAATGATAAGTAGACATTATACAGGATTTTTAAGTTAAAAATTAAAAAAGTGTGTGTGATATATTATTTTTATAATATATATGTGTGTGTAAAAGGCTATTAGTGTTAATAGCCTTTTTTGAGGCTAAATAATGATTTTAATGTGCAAAAAATTTTTGAAGTATATAATATTTATATTAATAAAAATCATTGAAAATATACGTATTATGTGCAAATCCAATGATTTTTTAGTTTATTATAAAGAAATATTATAATATATATTCGGATAGGAATTCGTTAAGATAAGACATACTAAAATATAATATATTAAAGTGGTATCCTAACCTACTTCCTACTTCTATATGTAAATGGGTGTTGATTGTATTGTCTATACTCGGTGCTTCTGTTGAATACACTTTTATATTTTTATATGGGATAGATTTCATATAAGAGTAGTTTTCATCTAGGATAAATCTTGCAATTATTATTCTTTTGTTTGTTAAAACTAAATTTTGAGTTCCACGTTCAGTACTTTCAAATGTAAAGCAAATCTCTTCATCTTTTGCTAGTGCTTCTTTAACAAAGAACAGTGTAAAAGATTTTTCAACTTCTTGAAAATTGTCAATATTTTTGGTCATAATAAAATCCTCCTTTAAATTTATAAGAGATTGACTAGTTTACATATATATTATATCATTATTTCATAAAAGGCAATGACTTATGTAAAATTATAATGTTATTTTAACATTTATTAAAATTATGTAGCATTTCGAAAAATAGATTTGACTTTATGAACTACTTGGCATTTTATATATTGGTTATTTGTATAAACTTTTTTATAATATTAAAATATACTATGAAGAGTAAAAAAATAACGACTTACATCTATTTATCAAAAAACTTGAGTGGAAAAAATTCACTCTAGTTTTATAAGTTTTTTTGAAATTATATATATTTATTGTAATATAAATTCTGAAATTTTATTTCCAATTTCCTCTATATCTATATCGCATGGCAGTATATTGAAAGAGTATTTCTCTTCATTATTTATATAGATGGTTAGATCAGAATATTCAGCAGTACCAGGTTGTAGATGAGAAACAGAAAAAGTTTTAATTTTTTTGTATGGAATAGATGTAATATTAAATATTTTCTTAAAAGGCATGATAAAATTTCCACAAAGAATTCTTTTATTTGTTATTATCAATGTTTGATATATGTTTGTATTTCCTTTATTACAAAATGAATAGCAAATGCATTCATTTTGTATTAGTAATTTACCAATATAACTGACTACCTCATTAGAAGTAATAGGTACTAAATTTTGAGTTGTTTTGTAAATCATAATAAATTCCTCCTTTAATTATATAAGAGATTAATTAATTTGTATATTTATTATATCATATATAATTTAAATTTCAACTGTTTTATGTAAAATGTTTTTTAAATAAATAAAGAACTATAAATAATAGTTCCTATAATCTTTATATAATAAAATTTGCAATATATTTTCCAATTTCCTTTATATTTGTGTTAGCTGCAAGTTCAAATCTAATTGTTCCAAGTCCACTAATTGTTATATCTAATTCTGCGTCTAAATCTAGTGTGCCTGCACTTTCAATTGAAAAAGCTTGTATATTTGAATATGGTATAGATGAAAAATCGACTTTTTTTCCAGTAATACCTTGTACATTTACTGAAATTATTCTTTTATTAGTTAATACTAGCTTGTCTCTGATAGATGAAAATGCAAAGTCGACTTTTTCATTTTCTACTAATAGTTCATTAACAACTGCTTCTCCTTCTTTTTTATCAACTTGTTTTAATTTTATAATTGCTTTATTTGTAAAATCAATCATAATACTCCTCCTTTAATTATTGCATAATATACTTATGCTTAGTGTCCTTAATTATATCATACGTATATACATTTGTAAATAATATTATGTAAAATTACAGGATAAAATCGCGTTTAGTACGTTTGAGCCGATCTTAAATCATAAAAATTTAACTACTAATAATATAATTTACATAAAACAATAGTATATTGTTTTAATATTATAAAATTTGTTTTTCAGGTTTTTTGATTTAAAATTCAAATAAATCCTAAAATATAGCCTTTTTACAATATGCAGTCAAAAATTATGTAAAATATTATACGTGAAACGAAGTATACGAGATTTTATCCTGGTAAAATTATAAACTAAGTATAATTGTGTGTTGATTTTATATATAAATATGGTATAATGTGGTTGGAGAGGTTAGATAATGAAAGAGAAATTTGATATTGAAGAATTTATGCATGATAATTATGGATTTGATAGAGTACTGTCAAAGTATCCAGAAGAATTTAGAGGATTATAAAAGAGTTTTTTTGTAGAAAAAAAGAAGTATTAGATTTAAGTAATGATAAAATAACACAAGAATGTATAAATTTGTTGAATAATATAGATGATATTTGCTTTTAAGATATAGGAAGTAGTGATGAGGGTGGTGTTACATCATATAAAGATAAAAAGATAAAATTTAATAACAGAGGTGAATTAAGAGTAGAGAAATTTTTTAATGATTTTTTTCATGAACTTGATCATGCATGTAGTAGAGATAATAATTTAGGCATAAATGGTATAAAAAATGGTTTTGATACTATTTGTTGATTTGCGCCTAAAAATATACAGCCAATTGCAAATTAAGATATACAGATATTGTATAAAAAAATTCGAATAATAATATAAGCTATTTATTTCACGGTTATATTGACATGAGCCTCATTCCATATGTTTCAAAGCAAATAAGGCAAACTATATATTTATAAGCTATTTCATGCAGTATATGTTTGCTTTCCTTTTAGGATAACATATGGAGCCTTTCTCATGTCAATATACTTTCGCTACATAAATATTGTTTTGGATTTCTTTATTCAGAATTTTTGTATATCTTATTTCGATAAATGTTGTACTTTTTATCTTGCTAATCTACAACTATTGCAAGAAATGAGATAAAAACAGAGTCGCAATCAGCTATTTTATCTGCTAATAGGTTATTTAAAGGTGAATTTGAGACTGTAACATATGGGTATGGTACAATTACATCTTTTAATCAAACCCTGGCAGCAGCTATAGGTGTAAATGAAGTAGAATTGTTAAAGGAACAAAATAAAGGGTCAAGTGAATATGATAAATATTTGAGAAGTTTTTTTGGTGATGATGCTTCTAATTTTGAGGGATATAATAATATGTTAAATGCAAGTATTACTAGACTATACGCAGAGCACTTTAATAAAAATTTATTGGAAAAAATACCAGGTTTAAAAAATTATACTGTTGAGGATGCATTTTCAATATTAAACGTGACAATTCAGGAATTTATGAATAAAAGGATTAATCATGATTTTTCTACTAATTCTAATATAGATATAGAAAAGTATTATAACGATTTAAGTTATCAAAATGAAAAAATAAATAAAATATTTGGAGTTATAACAGAGTATTTCGGTACTTCAAGAGATTTTTATGATGATAATGTAAAAGGTATACTAGATAAAAACTTAGAAGATAGTGTAAAATCAATTTCTGCTTTAACTGAGCTAAAATCAAAAGTATCAAATGAAGATTATGAAAAGTATTATAATATGATGTCAAGTAATGGTAGTATACTTAATATGAAAGATGAGATACTACAAAAATATGGTATTGATATAGAGTTATCAAACATTGGAAAGTTTGATATAGCATATAATTTAATCACTAATGCTAAAAGTATCGTAAATGAGGAAGATTACCAAAAATGCATAGATCTAGTTAGTTCAAAAGAAAAAGGAATTGATATTAGAGAGGGAAAAGATATGATTATGTTTCTTTCTAACAAATATCCTGATTTTAAATTTGAAAGGAAAACTAGTGTTTTTGAGGAATTAACAGAAGATGAATTTCGAAAAAGATATGATAATGAGTATCAAAATTATGAGTTTGATAATAGTGATATATATAGTTATATTAATGAAAATATATTTTCTAAAGTAAGGTTAAATTCATCAACAAATAAAGAAAAATTAGATCTTAGTAGTATGGTTGCAACTGAGGAAGAGGTAATAAAAGCACAATTAACTAGAGAAAATGAAGATAATAAAAGAGATGCTAGATGTTATAATGATAAACAAAATAGATAAATGTAATTTATATATTAAGACAAGAAGTAGTAGAAATATTACTTCTTGTTTTTTGTAGTGTGCCGTGCATGGCATATATCTAGTTGGTGAAAGTCCAATACACGCGTAGG